>NZ_JBZYWK010000014.1:0-117272 GCF_059115385.1 Occallatibacter sp. FHG110214_02
AATGGACCGGTCCTGCCAGCACCGATTCCGCCGGGGGGCTCTTTCGCCGGACGTGGTCCTGTGCTGCCTGCTCCCATCCCGCCGGGTGGTTCTCTCGTAGCTTCTAATGGACCGGTTCTGCCCGCACCGATTCCGCCGGGAGGCTCTTTCGCCGGACGCGGTCCCGTGCTGCCTGCTCCTATCCCGCCGGGCGGTTCTCTCGTAGCTTCTAATGGACCGGTTCTGCCCGCACCGATTCCGCCGGGCGGTTCCTTTTTGGGATAACCGGAGACTACAAACTGATAAACTCTTGTCATTCCGCTTGAGTCTGACAGAGCGCAACAATTATGTTTGCTCCTTAGCGAGCAGGTGAATCATCGTGTCGTGGGATACGACATTTGTGTGGGCAGATATCGCAGCGCAAGGAGCGCTCCTTGCGCTGCTGATAAAGGGCCGCGCCTACCGAAAATTGCCCTTCTTCCTTAGTTATTCGGTATGGTGCATCCTCAGTGACCTGCTCGGGCTGCTGATACAGTCGCGATTCAACGACCACTACTTCCAGTTCTATCTCTATGAAATGCCCCTCGACTCCCTGCTGCAGTTCGGGGTGCTGGTCGAGCTGGCATGGTCCGTATTACAACCGCTGCGTTCAGTTCTGCCACGCTGGACAGTCTTCGCGATTGCGTTACTGATTCTGTTGACCGGGGCCGCAGTGTGGCCGCTTTCAGGTTTCACCCTGCTGCACAACCTGCCCGCACAATGGCACTTCCTGATGCGCTTGCAGCAGACTTCTTCCATCCTCAGGGCATTATTCTTCCTGGTTCTCGCGGCTGGAAGCCAGGTGCTATCGCTGGGCTGGAAGGATAGAGAGTTGCAAATTGCGACAGGGCTGGGCGTCTACTCGCTCTTGAGCATTGCCAACGCGCTTCTGCACGCCCAGATGCAGGTCGCAAATCACTATCACATCGGCGATCAGATTGTTTCGGTAAGCTATTTGTGCTCTGTTATCTACTGGGCCGCATGCTTCGCGCAAAAAGAAGCGCCGCGCCAGGCTTTCAGCCCCCAGATGCAGAGTTTTCTGCTGCGAGTCTCCGGCGTAGCTCACGCAAACCGCATTGCGCTTGAAAACCATTCCCTGCCCGGCGACCGGAGGTCATGATTTCCGCCATCCAGCCGAGAAACGTTACTTAGGTGCACAGCACTAACGGGTGCCCCAAAACTGGTTCTTCGCGAATTTTGCTCTTGATTCCTTTTAGGGTTTTGTTCACACTCTTGAAGTAGGTTGAAACAAAAGATTTTGTAGGGTTTCAGTAGTTATCAGGTGTCGAATTCATCCTGAGTTAAGGTGTCATGATTCTACCTATTTTGCAGATTCTGGCATTTGCAGCCTTGGTCGCCTGGTTCTTACGCTGGCGCGCGGCTGCACGTCGGCGTAACACGCAATCCTGGGAGTCGCTGGTAGCGCGGCTTCGTGCGGATTGGAGCGCCCGCGACCTGAGCGATAACTTCCTTTGGAAAGACGGCCTGAACGTCACTGCGGAAGACGCGTGGGCACGCATGGATGGTGTGCACGGCCTCTGGGCAATGTACCAGAACGCCGGCGTCATGATGGAAATGGCCGACTACGCCGCCCGCAACTGCCCGGAAGCAGACCGCGTGCTGTTGGCCACGCTGCGCAGCGATGCCATGCAGATTCGCCTCTGCGTACTGATGGGGTTGGCACAATATGGTTTTACGCAGGCAAGTGAGGGTGTTCGCGTGAATGCCTTTCGCGCTGCGGAAATGTATGCGGGTATGGCGTCAAGAATGACTCGCCTGCTGCAGGACAACGCGGCTGTGGCTCTTCCTGATTTCGTCGCAGCAATGTAATCAAGTTTCTCAAGCAGAGCAAAAGCCCCGGCGAGTGCCGGGGCTTTTGCTCTGCTGCTCACTGCTATTACGCGTTCTCTGCCAGGAACGCATTGATCCGCGCAAACTCCTCATCGCTGAGCCGGAACTCCAGCGCTGCTGTGAGCCCTTCGACCTGGGCCGCGCTGCGTCCGCCTACAATCGCCGCGGTAATCGCCGGATGGCGAAGCGTCCACGCCACGGCAACCACGCCCGGCTGCACGCCATGCCCTGCGCCAATCTCGCGCAGCAGATCCACCAGCTTGAGGTTCTTGCTTAGACGCGGTTCATTGAACTCAACCGCCTTGCGCCGCCAGTCATCCGCAGGCATGGCAGCTACGCGCTCGGCAGTCATCTTGCCCGTCAGCAGACCGGAGACCATGGGCGAGTAGTTAATCACGCCGATGTTATTCTCCAACGTGAATGGCAGAATCTCCGTTTCAATTGCGCGCCGCAGCATGGAGTAAGGCGGCTGCAGGCTGGTAACAGGCGCAATCGTCTGCGCGCGCTTCATCTGCTCCACGTTGAAGTTGGAAACGCCAATCCAGCGGAGCTTACCCTGCTCTTTGAACTTCGCCAGCGTCTCCCAGCCTTCTTCAATCTCTTCATCAGGATTCGGCCAGTGAATCTGATAGAGGTCAATCGTCTCCACGCCCAGCCGCCGCAGTGAAGCTTCAATCTCTTCCGCCAGCGACTCCGCCTTCAACGAACGGTAAATCGAGCGGTCCGCATCCCAGCGCATCGAGCACTTGGTAAACACATACGGCTTGTGGCTGGTTGCCTTCAGCGCCTTGGCGACAACTTCTTCCGAGTGCCCCAGCCCATAAATCGCGGCTGTATCAATCCAGTTGACGCCAAGATCCAGCGCACGGTGAATCGCTTCAATAGACTCGCTATCTTCCTGCGGTCCCCAGCCGTAATCCCAGTTGCCACCGCCAATGGCCCATGCGCCAAAGCCGATGGAGGTGAGTTGCAAATCAGAATTGCCAAGTGTACGAAGTGCGGGCGTCGATGCAGTAGTCATAACAACAGCATAGATGCCGAAACCCGCACAGATGCTGCATAAATCGCAGCATTCCAGTTAGCTCCAACTCCACCGCTGTCTCTTCCACAACACATACGCAGTCACTTACACCGCATTTTGCAGATACCGCTCCCGTGCGCGAAAGAGTTGCTCCGTCTGCTCCTGTTCAAGCGTCTGTTCCGAGCCAAGCTGGTGTGCCGCAAGCTGAATCTGCGCTACGTGCTCCAGCGTTTCCATCCGGATGAACGCCTCAGACAAATCGCGCCCATAGGTCACCGCTCCGTGGTTCGCCATCAGGATTGCCTCATGCCCTGCAACAAACGGAGCAAGGCTCTCCGCAACCTGGTCCGTGCCCGTGGTGGCATAGCCCGCCAGGGGTACGGCACCCAGCGTCATCACAGCCTCCTGGCAAAGCACGCGGTCAAGCGAGCGTCCCGCGCACGCAAACGCCGTGGCAATGGGCGGATGCGAATGAACCACCGCCGCCACATCCATGCGCTGCCTGTAAATCGCCAGGTGCATTCCTATCTCACTGGTCACGCGGCGCTCGCCATCCAGTTGCCGGCCATCATAATCAACAATCACCAAATCGGAGGTGCGGATAAGGTATTTACTCACTCCTGTCGGCGTTGCCAGCAGTCTTTCGCCGTCGATTTGCACCGACAAATTCCCCGACAAGCCTGGCATATATCCAAGCCGATACAAACGCCTGCTAAAGCGAACCAACTCGCGCTTTAACTCCTCGATTCGATAGTCCTGAGTTTCCAAGTCCTTCCTACACTCCCTTCTTCGTTATGCAATCACTACAACAATCAAGAACCGATGATATTGAATGGAGACAACTCTGGCTGCATCTCCGGAACTGGCTTGCGACCTCGCCGGAGCCTTTTCCAGCCTTTCCCAAATTGCCCCGAAATGCTGAAAAGATGCCCCGCCGTCACACGCCCCAGCACGCGATGGTGTCCCACCGCTGCCAGCGCCATTGAGGCCAGGCAACCGCATTGCGCGCAGTCCGGGTCTCCGCCAAACTGGCAGGGAGTAATATGCGTCTTCAGGTCTGCCGAAAATGATTTCGTGGTCTGCGCAAAAATACATTGCTCCGGACGCGCTGGCGGAGTCTCAATCTCCTGGATAACCACCTCCGGCATCTCCAGCTTTGGATATTTCACCCGCAAACGCCGAAGCTCCGCCACTACAGCACTTCGCTGCTTAGCCGTAAGAATCTCCGGGTCGGTGGCTCCACGCTGCGGCGTAAAGAGGCTAAACCAAACCCTCGTCACCTCCGTGCGGCTCGTCCAGAAAGCAAGAAACTCATCCAGATAACCTTCACGCCCCGCAATCTGTGAAGTAATTGTGCAGTGCACCGTCACTTTCGCATCTTGAATGTTCTTGAGAATTCGCTCGTACGTGGCTGGCTTACGGCGCGCATCGTGCTCTGCCTGCAAGCCGTCGATGGACACCACAACATTCAGCTTCTTCAACTGCATCCATTCCGCCGGAATCACGCGAAACGCGCTGGTAACCACCTGTGTATGAATCCCGCGCCGGTCTATCTCCGGCAATAGCCGGTCAAGTTCGCGGTACCGCACCAGGGGGTCGCCACCAACAAGGGAAACATGCAGCGGCTTTTCCTCGTCAATCAACGCCAGCACTCTCAAAACCAGGTCGTCCCCTTTATAGTCAGAGAGCTCTCGCAACTGAACCGAGCCACCCAGATGCGCCGCGTCAAACGCGTAGCACCCAGGGCATCGCAGAGGACATTCCTTTGTAATTTCAATGGATAACGATGGAGCACGGCCTGCCAAAATCCTGGCCCATGCTTGTAAAACTTCCGATTGCTTCATTGGCATCTCCGTACGCGTTAGACGCACCGGGCGAGTGACAAGTATGAACAGCTTTTGCAAGCCATTCCTTCGAGGAAGCTTCTCGAAAATTAATCAGATTTGCAGTTGTAAATTACAAGCGGAAATATCTGGCCCGTCGATGCGGTGAGCCTGCCCCGCGAAGAGCATACTTGCCAGCCTGGAATCCTCGGCCCCTTTGCTATCAGCCGCAAACAAGAGAGTTCGCAGCACCGCAAAGCTCTGTCTCATGCTCGCTCTGCAGCACTGGACCAGGACCAGCACAAGGTTCAAGGAAGTCAGGATTACAAGGCCGTTGGTTTCAAAGTCAGACCCGCCGTGCAGAAAGCGGTCCCACGTCCACACATGTTGTGTAATTGGCGCGGTAATCAGCGAGATTGCCGTCAAGCTCAGCAGCACAATGCCCAGCCACGTGAATGCACGCGCAACCAACCCCGGCATATTCATGCTCACCCAGCTCATCATGAATCGCGGCATCCAGAAAGCCCTCGCTACCCTGAGTGTACTCTGCCCACCCGGCACCTGCGCCATAACGCTGCTCCGTTACGCCGCAATCAAAAACTTTCCATCGCGCATAATCTGCTCTTCGCCTTCGTCGGTTTCGAGCCAGATGTTGAAGCCAAGCCCCACCACATCAATGTGCGTCGAAGAGCGCCACGGCGCGCCGGTGTGCTCTCCATACGGATTGCCAAACGCAATGTGGATGCCGGGAAACTTCTCATCCTGCAGGATATTTCCAATCACGCGCTCCACACCGAGGTTGGTGCCAATCGCAAACTCGCCCACGCGATCCGAGTTCTCATCCGTATGCGTATAGGCCCAGAAGTCGGCCTCAAGCTGCTTATTCGCGCTCTTGCAGCTCACAATGCGATTCTCTGCAATCTCAATCGTCAGCGGCGTTCCGGCCAGCAGACCGTAGCGCGCACAGAGCCAGTCGCCCACCACGCCGTCTACAACGAATGTGCCGTTCACTTCCTCCGGTGAAGTAAAACACTCGCCGCCCGGCAGGTTGCCCCACTTCTCTGTCGAGATAATTCCCGAAGTCTTGAACCACTTGTAGTTCGCGTTCATCTCGGAGACGATGTTTGTTCCCGCCGCCGTTGTCGCGCGAATCCGCTTCGCCTTCCGCACGCGCTCCAGAACCTGCTGCGAGAGCCGGTCGACAAGGTTGAAATCGGCCCGCATGCCCTGTACCATGACCTCCGGCGTAATGTTCACCATGTGCGCATGGCGCATCCTGCGACGGTTCACCACATCGGTCATCTGCATGCGCGAGCGTAGCTCGTTCGTCTGCACCTGCACTGCAAAAATCGAAACCTGCGAGCTTTCCATATCGGCCAATACCTGCTCCGGCATGCCTTCCAGAGGCCGTGGCGCAAGGTCTTCCAGCACAAACGCATTCCACTCGCAGCCCACCTCTTCAAGCTGCTCCGCCAAAGAGGCGGCAATGAACTTGGTCTGCCAGTCCGTAATCAGCGTCAC
This sequence comes from Occallatibacter sp. FHG110214_02, assembly GCF_059115385.1. Taxonomy (NCBI): domain Bacteria; kingdom Pseudomonadati; phylum Acidobacteriota; class Terriglobia; order Terriglobales; family Acidobacteriaceae; genus Occallatibacter; species Occallatibacter sp. FHG110214_02. Next base: position 6,235 of record NZ_JBZYWK010000014.1, read on the forward strand.
CTTCTCCGAAGGCTGAACGCGCAGGCAGGTGGTAACAGCAGAGCGCGCACCCTGAAAAAATTCAGCAGGATAGGGCGTGGCAAGCAGTCGAGATGCGGTTGCAGTCATGTGAAGTCCGGAAATGCTCCTTAGGGATAAGGGAAAGCCTGCAAAAGGCCTATCTTTTGAGATTAACGGGAAATTCCCTGCAAGGGAATGGTGCGTGTTACGAAAAAATCCAGGTATTTTCAAGCCGCGCGCCGTAATTCCGGCAAGCACACCCCGCCAATCGCCAGCCGTGCAAAGCAAAGTGATATTTTTTAGGTATATGCCTCTCCCTGCCGACCTCGACTCCGTACTCAACTCGGCATGGAACTCCGCAAAAAACGTGCCTGGCTTTCTTTTCGAAGATGAGGCCCGCTTTCTCGGCATGGCAGCAGCCTGCCTGCCCTCGCCCGATGGCAGCATTGTTGAAATCGGCAGCTTCAAGGGCAAATCCACGGTGATGCTGGGCACGGTGGCCCGCCACTACGGACTGGGCCCCGTCGTCGCCATCGACCCGCACAACTTCAACAACACCGAACTCCACGAACACAGAACCACGGAAGGCGCAACCTCCTTCCACGAGTTCACCGCCAATCTCGAAACCGCAGGAGTCACTGGCGTCGTCGATGTGCGCCGCGCCTTCTCGCATGACATTGCGCAGCAGTGGAACGCGCCCATCCGCTTCCTCTGGATCGACGGCGATCATACTTATGCAGGCGCAAAGCAGGACTTTGATGACTTCCTGCCGCATGTCCTTCCCGGAGCCATCATCGCCCTGCACGATGCCCTGCATGAGTTCGCCGGCCCCCTCCGCGTCTTTGTCGAAGAGATACTTCGCTCCGACAGCTTTGGCCCCGCAGGCTTCGTCCACTCCATCGCATGGGCGCAGTACTGCCCGCAGAATGGCGCAAGCTTCCAGCAACAGCGAGCCGCGTTGGAAAAATTCGCAGCACCGTTGATTCCGTTTGTTGAGGATGACAAGCCTCTGCACGGGCTCAAGAAAATTGGCTACAAGCTTCGGCGCTCGCGTGTGCCGCGTGCGCTGCCCTCGCTTGCGGAGTGGTCCGCGCAGCTCAACAGCGACAGCAAATTCTGAGTTGCTGTCTCCCGAAGCCACAACTTTCAAGTTGACGCAACCATCAGGGAGCAGCAACCTTCAACAATTCTCAAAAGGACACGCCCACTCTGAATTTGCTCTGGCGCAACAGCATCAAAGACCTTCCTGCGTCTCCTGCGCCATGTAATCGACAACAGCCTTCAAATCGCCCTTGCTCTCTTCAAAGACTTTCAATTGCCGGTCCGCGCCTGTCCCGGTCTGCATAATCTTGCGAATTCCCTCAACCGCCCAGCGGCTGCCCAACTCGTCCACCGCGGGGTCAATAAACGCAAGATACTCTTCAATCAATTCGCGCTCCGGCACTTCCGTCTGCTTGCCGAAATCAATCAGCTTGCCATCAAGCCCATAACGCACCGCGCGAAACTTGTTCTCCATCAGCAGAGGCCGCGCAAACTGCCGAAAATCCTGGTTCGACTCATGCAGCCGGTAAAGACGCGCTGCCGTCGCTTGAATCAGCGCCGCAATCGCCACCGTCTCTTCCGCTCGCAACGGAATATCGCACGCCCGCACCTCAACCGTGTTGAAGTACGGATGCGGCCGAATATCCCACCAGATTTTCTTCGCGTTATCAATGCAGTTGGTGCGCACCAGCAGGTTCACATAGTTCTCAAACTCGCTGTAGCTCGCAAACGCATCCGGAATTCCCGTGCGCGGAAAGTTCTCAAAAACCTTCGCGCGGTATCCCTTATAGCCAGTGTTCAAGCCCAGCCAGAACGGCGAGTTCGTAGACAGCGCCATGATGTGAGGCAGGAAATACCGCATTGAGTTCATGATGCGAATCGCCGCCTCGCGGTCCTCAATGCCCACATGCACATGCAGGCCGAAGATAAGATTTGCGCGCGCCGCAAGCTGCAGCTCCTTCACTACCTGCTGATAGCGCGGGTCCGGATGAATCTGCTGCGTGCGCCAGTCCGCAAACGGATGCGTCGCACCCGCCACCAGCTTGAGCTTGTGCTCCTGCGCCAGGCGAATCATCTGCCGCCGCAGGTCGTAAATATCTTCTTTCGCCTCGTTGATGTTGCGGCAAACACGCGTGCCCACTTCCACGACAGAAGTGTGCATCTCCGCCTTCACGCGCTCCTGCAGCCGCAGCTTGCCCACGGCCATCATCTCCGTCTCAATGTGCGAGCGCAGATCGCGCGTGACCGGATCAATCGTCTGGTACTCTTCCTCAATTCCAAGCGAGAACGTTGGCCGCATGTGCGCTCCCCAAATCAAAATCCAGAGAAAAGAGATCAGGCAACAGGAGTGGAATCCGCTGCCGGGCCCTCAACAACCTTCTTTTCCGTCTTGCTCTTTACAACCTTGCTCTTCACCGGCTTCTTCTTCACGACCTTCTTCACCGGCTCAGCCGCGCCCTTCAAAAGTGAAGCCCACTTCAAATCCAGATGCTGCGGTGCAGACTTCGCCTTGGCAATCGCCAGGTCCGCTACTTCCTTCACAATCCAGTCGAAGCTCGCCTTCCCCACGGAATGCAAATCTGCATCCGGCGCGGGATTCATGAAGTCAATCGCATAAGGCACGCCATCTTCAACGGCAAACTCCACCGTATTCAGGTCATAGCCAAGCGCCTGGCAAAGCTTCAGCGCATCCTGCTCCACGCGCTTCAACAACTTCTTGTCATATTTCGGCGGGTCCTGCAGATACCGCTCGTGATGCGGCCTGCGCGGGTCGTACGCCATGATGCGCACCTTCTTCTGCCCCACCACATAGCAGCGGAAGTACTCATTGAAATTCACAGCCTTCTGATACACCATGCACAAATCGCGCGACTGGTCATAGGCATGGAAAAACTCTTCGCGATTGTGGATGTGATGCACATCGCGCCAACCGCCGCCATCCACGGGCTTCATAAATCCGTGCAGGCCAACGTACTCGAACACGCTCTCCCAGTTCAGCGGATACTCAAGGTTCCGCATGGAGCGGTCCGTCGTTCCCTCAGGATGCTGCTTGTGCGGCAGAATCACCGTAGGAGGAACGGCCACGCCAAGCTTCTCCGCCAGCGAGTAGTTGAAGAACTTATCATCCGCCGACCACCAAAAGGGATTGTTGATAATCGCCGTCCCGTTCAGCGCCGCATGCTTCAGGAACGCGCGATAGAACGGAATGTCATGCGAGATGCGATCCACGATCACGGCATATTGCGGAGCCTTGTTCATCAGCACAGCGCCCGTTTCAACGAACTCCGCGTGAATCCCCGGAACGTTGCGCGCATTGATGTGCTCCACCAGGGCGCCGGGGAAGCTGTTTTCCATGCCAAAGAGTATGCCGATTTTTTTCATTGCCGCGATTCGCCTCCTGCCCTGAGCATAGCGGATTCCGGCCTACTGCGTGGCAATCCGCTGCAGTTGACCGAGATGGTTCAGGTCATGCCCGGCTATCGTTTCCAGCACCGTGTAAAAGGTCATCGTGCCACGCTCCGGGTGCGTCATTACACGTTCCGCAGCCTCCGGCCCCGCTGCGCGAATAAACGTAAGGTTCCACTGCCGCAACGCCGTAAAAACATTCAGCGCCTGGCTCGCCGGAATCCCCTTATACGTAGCCGCCCACTTGTCCTGGTCGAAGGGCTGAATCGTGGGCGCATCTTCGGCCAGCGTTTGCCGCAGCCGAAAACCAAACACCAGCTCGCAATCCGCCAGGTGACAAAGAATCTCCGCCGCACTCCACTTGCCCGGTGCAGGCGCAACCGTGGACTTCTCCGCCCCAATCGCATCCAGCGCCTGCGTTAACGCCTTCGGCGTAGTAGCAAGAATCACATCCACCGGACGGTCATCCAGAAACCGCTCATAAGGATTCAGTTCGCTCATCGCTCAACTCCCGCTCTTCTGTACCCTGCACCCCGTACCCTGTCCCCTGTTTTACAGATACTGCCGCACCATCTGCGCCCACGTCGGCCAGTCATGCGAGTTCCACGTATCCCACACATACAGTTTGTGCGGAATCCCCTTCTCGTTAAAGATGCGGTCCATGTTCTGGTTTTCACCCAGGCACTGGTCGTCCCAGCCCGTTCCAAAGACCCACGTATTGCGCCGGTACCGGTCCAGAAACCATGGGTCGCCCAAATTCGGAAGAAACTGTGTCGGCTGATTGAAATAAACATCCTGGTCGAAGTAGCCATCCAGAAAGCGCGACATATCAAACGCGCCGCTCATCGACAGCATGCCTGTGAATACATCCGGATGCCGCAGCGCCACATTCGCCGCATGAAAACCGCCAAAGCTACAGCCAAGCGCCACCAGGTGCGAGTCATGATTCTTCTGCCGGATCAGCGGAACCACCTCATGAATCAGGTAGTCGTCAAACTGCACATGCCGCGCAATCTTCCATCGCGGCGGTACGCGGCGGTTGTACCAGCTCTCGTTGTCCACGGAGTCCACGCAATAAATCTGCAAGTGCCCGCCGTCGATGCGGTCAGCCAGCGCGCCAATCATGCCGCGGTCTTCAAACTCGTAGAAACGCCCGCCCGATGTAGGAAAAACAAGCACAGGCAATCCCGCATGGCCAAAGACAAGCAGTTCCATACTGCGCCCCAGCCGCGGCGAGTGCCACTGGTGATATTCGCGATTCATTTGTATATTTCGGCTCCCGGAGAGAGTTGGAGAACCCCTGATTTCTTGCTACTGTAACAGTACTACGGTCCTTCGCGGACGGCGGGTGGCGCTTTCGCGCAGAGATTGAATCAGGATTGGCAGTAACGCGTTTTGGAATTGAATTTGGAAATACAATCAGGATCTCAGCCCGAGGCACTGCCGGCATCCGATCTTCTCACGCCTCATCCTCGGCTGCGCCTGCACAAAGGCTTCCAGAGCCGCTACCTGCCTGATGACCGCGACATCGTCGTCTATCTTCCGCCCGGCTACAATCAGCATGTAGAGCACAGTTATCCCGTGCTCTACATGCACGATGGCCAGAATCTCTTCGACCCCAGAACGTCCTTCGCAGGCCGCACCTGGCAGGTTCGCGAGCAGGCTGACGCCGCCATTGAAGCCGGTGAAGTTGAGCCGCTCATCATCGTCGGCATCTACAACACCGGCGAGCGCCGCATTGCCGAATACACTCACGAGCGCGACTCCAAACTAGGCGGCGGCGAAGCCGACAAGTACGGCAAGCTGCTCACCCGCGAGCTTATGCCGTGGATTGCCTCCGAGTACCGCGTCCGTGTTGGCCGCGAAGCCACCGGCCTCGGCGGCTCATCCCTCGGCGGACTCGTTACGCTTTATCTCGGACTGCGCAATGCAAGCTTCTTCGGCAAGCTCGCAGTCATGTCGCCGAGTGTTTGGTGGACACACAAAAGCATCCTCGGTATCGTCAACGAATACGCCCCGGCCATCTGGGAAAAGCCGCATATGTGGCTCGACGTAGGCGACCACGAAGGCCGCCAGACCGTGCGCAACACCGAACAGCTAATGCGCCGCCTCAAAGCCAACGGCTGGAAAGATAACGAAACGCTTCACTTCGAGCGCGTCCACGGCGGCACGCACGACGAAGCAAGCTGGGCTGCCCGCGTATGCCCCATGCTGCGCTTCCTCTTCCCTGCAAAATAGCCACGACATTGCTTCCAGAAAGAAAAGCTTTTAAGCAGGCCGTGCTTCAGCCCCGGCAATATGCACAGCATATGCTGACTGGGCCTTTTGGCCCTGAGGTATGCTTTTTCACAAGCTTAAGCCAACACATAAGGCGCGCGCTGCTTGCGCGAAAGCATGCTATCCGCCTCGTGGTCATCCTTGAAGCGCTCCTTCACCGGATCCCAATACAACTTCCGCTTCAACACCATCGCCATGTCATGCAGCAAACAAGCCGAGCATGCGCGATGGCCCATCTCCGCGGGTGAAATCGGCTGCTGCTGCGTAATGATGCAATCCAGCCAGTTGCCATGCTGGTCCTTGCTCTCATAGAGATGAATCTCATCCGGCCCAATCACCGACTTGATAATCGCAGGATCGCTGGAAGCCAGCGCCGTATTGTCCTTCAACTTGGCAACAGGGTCCGTTCCCGTCACGTTCTCATTGCCGCGCGAGACAAAAATCCATCCCTTTGAGCCGTAGAACTTAATTCCGTTCGGATAATCGCCGCTGATGCTCATGTGCACGCCCTTCGACGAAACATCATTCGGCGCATAGATCGCCTGCGTCTTGAATGGCCCATGCACATCCCACAAGCCCTCTTTCGGAAACTGCGCTTCACCCCAAATCTCAATCGGCCCTGTGTACTCGGTGTTCATTCCCCAATGCGCACTGTCGATGTGATGCGCGCCCCAGCCTGTAATCATGCCCGCGCCAAACTGGCGGCAGCGCAGCCATCCCGGCCTGCCATATCCCTTCTGCGGATGCACGCGGTCCACCGTGTAATACACATCCGGCGTCTCGCCCAGCCACATCTCGTAGTTGAACCCCGCAGGCACCGACATCTGCGTCTTGTCGCCGCCCGCAGGGTCGCCGGGCAACCCAATCTCCACGCGCTCCAAATCGCCAATGCGCCCATTGCGTACCAGCTCCGCCGCATAGCGAAACTGAATCGTCGAGCGCTGCTGGCTGCCTATCTGCAGGATGCGCCCCGTGGCCGTCACTGCATCGCTCATCGCGCGGCCTTCCGCAATCGTCAGCGAAGCAGGCTTCTGGCAATACACATCCTTGCCCGCACGCACAGCGGCAACCGCAAGCAGCGCATGCCAGTGGTCCGGCGTGCTGATGATCACCGCATCAATATCCTTGTTCGCCAGCAGCTCGTGATAATTCGCATAGCCCAGCGTGCCGTCATAATCCTTGCCGGTATTCTTGGCATACACGCCGTTCACAAGCTGCTTGCCCTCTTCTACGCGATGCGCGTCCAGATCGCAGACAGCAATGATGTGCGCCTTGTCGAACTGCCAGATGCCCGGCATGTCATGCGTGCGCGAGATACGCCCCACGCCAATCGCGCCTACGTTGATCCGCTTCGACGGCGCATACTGCCCGAAGACACTCGAAGGAACAATCGTGGGAAAGCCCAGTGCCGCCACCGTACCCGCAGCCTGCTGAATAAATTTGCGACGCGAACTAATTGAGCCTTTTGAATCTTGCAATGAAGAATTCTTCATAGCGGTTACTCCTCAATCGTGACGAATTTCGCCTGGCACTGCGCCTTAATCACAAGCTCTGCAGCCAGCAGACACTGTGCCTGGTCCTGTGCAACGTGCGTACGGTTCACCACATCGGCCACAAACTGCGGGCCGAAAGGCAACGGCATTGCATTGCAATCGATATACCGCGCCTGTTTGCCATCCACAACAAAGAGATTGTTCCCTTGCTTGCTGACGGAGATGTTCGCATACTTGCGCACTTCAATATACCCATCCGTGCCGAGAATGAACAACCGCCCATCGCCCCATGTGCCCAGCCCATCCGGCGTAAACCAGTCGAGCCGCACATAGCCAAAGCCCTTGTTGCCGCGCAGCATCATATCGCCAAAGTCCTGGAACCTGGGCCGCTTGGGATGCCGCACATTCGCAATCTGCGAGGCCACGACCTCCGCCTCCGTGCAGCCCGTATAGAACAAAAACTGGTCCACCTGGTGCGAGCCGATATCGCAAAGAATCCCACCATACTGCTCAGGATTCCAGAACCACTCCGGCCTTCCGCCGCCGCCGCCCGCATCGCCCGCATGCTGAAAGATCTGGTGCGGAGCAATGTTGATTGTCTGAATCACCTTGCCAATCGCGCCCTGCTTGATAAGCTCACCCGCATGCACCGCCGCCTTTACTTCCAGCAGCTCGCTGTACATGATGGCGTAAATCCGCTTCGTCTCCGCAATCGTCTTGCGCACTTCCGCAAGCTGTTCCAGCGTAGTGATTCCCGGCTTGTCCGAAAGATAATCCTTGCCATGCTTCATCACGCGTACGCCAATCGGCGCGCGCTCATTCGCAATCTGCGAGCTCAGCACAAGCTGAATCGAAGGGTCTTCAATAATCTCGTCTTGCGTCTTCGCAACCTTCACATCGGGAAAACGCTTCTTGAACACGGCCAGCTTGTCTTCCTCGCCCGCCCACGCAGCCACCAACTCGCCGCCGCCCCGCTGAATGGCGCCAATCATGCCGTAGATGTGGTCATGGCTCATGCCGCAGACTGCAAACTTGATGTGATACTTCGGCGCTTCTTCCTGCTGCGCCGCAAGCGTCTCTTCCACAACCGGAAAGCCTTCAGAAGCAAACGATGAGGCTCCAGACAACGCCGACAAACCGGCCATCGAACCAAACAGACTTGCGTGCTTCAAAAAATTGCGACGCAGAGTGGGGGGCATTCTATCTCCTTTTATTTACGGCCAACATATTGCACGATCAGGCAAGCACCGGGCAACTGCTTTGTCATAATACTCTGCAAAGACTGTGCGAGAATGACCGCGTGAGTTCAACTACACTTCAAGCTTCCTCGAAGACCGCGACACAAGGCGCATCACTCGCGCTCCATGACCTGCGCAAGGCCTTCGGGGACGTGCAGGCGGTCAACGGCGTCAACCTGGAAGTGCAGCACGGCGAATGCTTCGGTCTCCTCGGCCCCAACGGCGCGGGCAAAACCACCACCATCGAAATCTGCGAAGGCCTCACGCCGCCTGACTCCGGCGAAGTAAAACTGCTCGGCCTCGACTGGAAGACCGGCGCCAACGAACTCCGCCAGCGCATCGGCATCCAGCTTCAGGAGACGCAATTTCCCGACAAGCTTACCGTGGAAGAAACCATCCGCCTCTTCCGCAGCTTCTACAAACGCGGCCTCGATACAGACGAAGCCATCCGAGTTGCGCAGCTCGAAGAGAAACGCATTTCGCGCGTCGTCACACTTTCCGGCGGACAGAAGCAACGCCTCGCCATGGCCTGCGCGCTCGTCGGCGACCCCGAACTGCTCTTCCTCGACGAACCAACAACAGGACTCGACCCGCAGGCACGCCGCCATCTCTGGGATTTAGTGGACAACCTCAAGCACGCAGGACGCACCATCATCCTCACCACACATTACATGGATGAAGCCGAACGCCTCTGCGACCGCGTCGCTATCATGGACCACGGAAAAATCATCGCCCTCGGCACCGTGCGCGAACTCATCGCCTCCGTCGGCGGCGACCACATCGTCGAGTTCGCCATCCGCGACGGCAAGCCTGTCGATGTAACCAAACTGACCTCCATCGAAGGCGTACACTCGCACCGCGTCGATGCCGGACTGCATCAACTCTCTGTCACCGACCTGCACACAACCGTCCCGCAAGTCTTCGCAGCCGTCGCAGAGATGCAATTAGAACTCAGCGAATTCCGCACGCATTCGGCAACGCTGGAAGACGTCTTCGTAGCCCTCACCGGAAGGAACCTGCGCGATGAGTAAACTTCCAAGCCGGTTCCAGACAAGCTCCCTCTTCCAGCTCACCACCACGCGCTTCCGTCTCTTCCTGCGCGAGCCGGAAGCCATCTTCTGGGTCTTTCTCTTCCCGATTCTTCTTGCACTCGGTCTCGGCATCGCCTTCCGCAACCGCCCCGCCGATGTGCTGCCCATAGCCGCCACCACGCCGCAGCTCACGCAAGCCCTCGCCACAGACAAAGGCCTCAGCGCCAAAACGCTCGACGAAGCAGAAGGCACACACCAGCTAGCCATCGGCACAATCCAGTTGCTGGCCGTGCAAACCTCGCAAGGCGTCACCTACAAGTACGACGACACCAACCCCGACGCCCGCATCGCACGCCTTCTTGCCGACCGCGCCATTCAATCTGCCGCAGGCCGCCACGACGCCGTTGCATCCAGCAACGCATTAGTGCACGAAACCGGCTCGCGCTACATCGACTTCGTAATCCCCGGCCTGCTCGGCATGAACCTGATGGGCTCCGCCATCTGGGGCCTCGGCTTCTCTCTCGTAGAAGCCCGCCAGAAGAAGCTACTCAAGCGCATGGTGGCCTCGCCCATGCCGCGCTGGCAGTACCTCGCATCCTTCCTGCTCTCGCGCCTGCTCATGCTCGTCATTGAGGTAGTCGTCTTCCTCGGTTTTGCACGCGTTGCATTCGGAGTTCCCTTCCACGGCTCACTCCTCGAACTGGCCTTCCTCTGCATCCTCACCTCGCTGGCATTCTCGTCGCTCGGCCTGCTCATCGCCTCGCGAGCCAAGACCATGGAAGCCGCATCCGGCCTGATGAATCTCGCCATGATGCCCATGTGGGTGCTTTCAGGAATCTTCTTCAGCGCCTCGCGTTTTCCCAACATCATCCAGCCCTTTGTCCGCGCGCTGCCGCTCACTGCCGCCATTGATGCCTTCCGCGGCAACATGCTTCAGGGCATGTCACTCCCGCAGCTTGCCGCGCCGGTGGCCATCCTCTTCGCATGGCTCGTCATTCCCTTTGCCCTTGCGCTCAAAATCTTCCGCTGGCGATAGGTCGGCTGCGATTTCTCCCCTACAACAAAGCTCCTATAAGAATGGCCACCGGCTTCAGCCTCAGAGGGAGACTATTCCCGCGTGACAAGCGGCAAGCAGCCCCTTTGGTATCATTCCTTCCAGTTTCGTTGTAGTTCTTCAAGGAGTTTCCAGTGAAAATCACTTTGCGCAAGATGCTCTCCTCCCTGCTTGCCTCGGTTCTGTTCTCTTCGGCCCCATTTGCCGTAGCGCAGTCCGCCCACAAGCTCCCCGAAATCAAGTACCAGGAATTCCGGCTCTCCAACGGCCTGCAGGTTCTCACGCATGAGGACCACCGCCTTCCCCTCGTAGCCGTTGACCTCTGGTATCACGTGGGCCCGCTCAACGAGAAGCCCGGCCGCACCGGCTTTGCGCACCTCTTTGAACACATGATGTTTGAAGGCTCCGAGCACGTCGGCGAAAAGGCGCACATCAAGTACGTGCAGTCCGCCGGCGCAACAGACGTGAACGGCACCACCGACTTCGACCGCACCAACTATTTCGAAACCCTGCCCAGTAACCAGCTCGAACTCGGCATGTGGCTCGAAAGCGACCGCATGGGCTTCCTGATGGAAGGCCTCGACCGCGAAAAGCTCACCAATCAGCGTGACGTAGTGCGCAACGAGCGCCGTCAGGGCGAAGGCCGCCCCTATGACGTAGCCGATGAAGAAGTCTTTCATCTGCTCTTCCCAAAGGGCCACCCCTACTACGGCTCGGTTATCGGCAGCCATCAGGACATTGAATCCGCACGCATCGCCGATGTGCGCGACTTCCACCAGCAGTTCTACACGCCGAACAACGCCACCATCGCTATCGCGGGCGACTTCAACCCCGCGCAGTTGAAATCGCTGCTTGAAAAATACTTTGGCCCCATTCCGCAGGGCCCGCCCGTGGAGCCGGTCAAGGTAGCCACGCCGCCCATCACTTCCCAGAAGCGCGAAACCATCACGGACACCGTGCAGCTCTCGCGCCTCTCCGTGGCATGGCTCACGCCCAAGTCCTTTGCGCCGGAATCCTACAGCGTTGACACCGCGGCCCGCGCCCTTGGCGAAGGCAAAGCCAGCCGTCTTGCTGAAGCCCTCGTCATCAAGTCGCAAATTGCGCAAAGCGCAACCTGCGGCAACCAGACGCTCCAGCTCACCGGCATCTTCTCCTGCGACATCACCGCCAAGCCCGGTGTAAAGCTGGAAGACCTGGAAGCCGCCTTCTGGGCCGAAGTAGAAAAGCTTCAGAAGGAAGGCCCCACAGCCGAAGAAGTCGAAGCTTCCAAGGCGCTCGAACTCACTGGCAAAATCACCGGCCTGCAACGCCTCGGCGGTTTTGGCGGCGTGGCCGACATGCTCAACCTCTACAACCAGTACACCGGCAACCCCGGCTTCCTCTCCAAGGATGTTGAGCTGACCGAAGCCGTCACCGCAGCCAGCGTCAAAGCCGCGGCCAACAAGTACCTCACCAAGGACTCGGCAGTTGTGGTCTACTGCGTCCCCGGCAAAAAGGTTCTCGACGACGTGCCGCGCAGCCCCGCCGACACCGACGCCAACGTCAAAATCACCAACCCCTACACGCCGGAGTTTGAGACCGCGCAGAACTGGCGCAAGACCAAGCCCGAGCCCGGCCCCGCGCCCACCTTCCACCTGCCCGTTCCCACCGAGTTCACCCTCGAAAACGGCCTCAAGGTTCTGCTCGTAGAAGACCACTCCCTGCCCGTGCTGAGCGTTTCGCTCGTCTCCCGCGCCGGCAGCGAAAACAACCCCGCAGGCAAGAGCGGCCTCGCCACGCTGGTCAGCGAAGTCATGGGCGATGGCACCACCACCCGCGACCTGCCCAAGCTGGCGCATGACGCCGAACGCATCGGCACCCGCATCGGCACCGCCAGCAGCCTGGAATCCGGTTCGCTCTCCGAGACACTGCTCACCACGCACGCCGCCGAGGGACTCGACCTGCTCTCCGACGTAGCCGAGCACCCCGCCTTCCGTCCGGAAGACGTGGACCGCCGCAAAAAGCAGCGCCTCGTCCGCATTGGACAGGAGACCGACAACGTAGCCAGCATGGCCATGCGCGTCGGCCCCAAGCTGCTCTTCGGCGACAGCCCCTACGGTGAGCCCGGCAACGGCACCGTGGACAGCGTCAACTCCATCACCGGCGACGACGTCTCCAGCTTCTACAAGAGCCACTACGGCCCCGCGAACTCCGCGCTCATCCTCTCCGGCGACGTTACCCGCGCCGAAGCGGAAAAGCTCGCCCGCCAATATTTCGGCAAGTGGTCCAACACCACCGCGCCGCTGGCCACCATCCCCGCGCCCCAGGCTCCGCAGGCCACGCACGTGGTCATCGTAGACAAGCCCGGCGCGCCGCAAACCGCACTGCTCGCCTACGGCCTCGGTGTACCGCAGAACACACCGGACCTAGACACCATCCGCGTTCTGAACTACACGCTCGGCGGAGCCTTCGCCAGCCGCATCAACATGAACCTCCGCGAAGTCCACGGATACACCTACGGCGCCAACTCCAACTTCGGCTTCTACCGCGAAGGCGGAGTCTTCCAGGCCGGCGGACTCGTCCGCACCAACGTCACGGCAGACGCGGCCAAGGAAATGATGAGCGAAATCCGCAACTTCCCCACCAAACCCTCCACACCGGAAGAACTGGCCGCAGCCAAGGAAGCGCTCGTCCGTTCCCTGCCCGGCAGCTTTGAGACCACCGGAGCCGTTACCGGCGCTCTCAGCAGCATCTTCCTCTACAACCGCCCGCTGGACTACTACGCCAAGCTGCCTTCCAAGTACGAGGCAATCACCGGCGCAGACATAGCCCAGGCGGCGCAAAAGTACCTCCACCCCGACCAGCTCATCATCGTCACCGCCGGCGACCGCTCCAAGATCGAGCAGTCCCTCAAGGACGCGAATCTCGGCCCCGTTGAGGTCCGCGACATTACCGGCAAGCTGGCGCAGTAAAAGCAGGGACGTAGGGACTAGGAACATAGGGACTAGAGCCTGCGTTCAACATGAGCCAAAATGCAAACAAAGGGGCGCTAATCGCGCCCCTTTGTTTTTCCTAGTCCCTAGTCTCTATGTCCCTAAGTCCCTTGCCTTTTCCCCTCAAAATCGGCGATACTTAGTTGTTGTGTCTTGCGCTCGCCTGGCTTCACGTGTCCGGCTCGCAGCCGGCAGGCTTGAGTGTTGCAGCCTCCCGCGCCTCCGCAATCCTTTAAGATTTGCGGTTAAGTTCAAGACAAATAAGGATTTCTGAAAGGAAGTATTCGCCGTGGTAATGATTCGTCTGGCCCGTTTTGGCGCCAAAAAGCAGCCCTACTATCGTATTGTCGTCATCGAGAAGGACCGCGCCCGCAATGGCCGCTCAATCGAAATCGTCGGCACCTACAATCCCCGCACCAACCCCGCCTCGGTGGACCTGAAGCACGAGCGCATCGCCTACTGGCGCGGCGTCGGTGCCCAGTTCTCTGCGACCGTGGCCAAGCTGGTCGAGAAGTTCCCGGCCAAGGCCGCGGAAACGGCTGCCGCCTAAGCACTTTTTGTCTCTGCTCTCGCAGCTGCGGACCCAATTGCAGTTGCTGACGGCGACCGGCCTGTGCTGATAGTATGCGCGCACAGGCCAACACAAACAATTGTTGGATTGCAAGACGGTCAGGGGCACGAACATGACCCAACATGAGATGGTCGCAGTAGAAGAACTGGTCCGCGAAATCGCCAAGGCGCTCGTCGATGAGCCCGATGCGGTCGAGGTTCAGTCCGTGGCGCGGGACGAAAACACCGTCCTCAAGCTGAAGGTCGCCCCCGGCGACGTAGGCAAGGTGATTGGCAAGCAGGGGCGCACCGCGCGTTCCGTGCGCACCATTCTGAGCGCCGTCAGTATGAAGCTGCACCACCGCTACACGCTCGACATCCTCGAAGAAGACGAAGAGGACTAGCAGTCCAGGCAACTGTGCGCTTCGCGCCATTCGTGCGATGGGCGGTTCTGTGCTTACCTCAAAACTTCTGGTGTCCCATCCTTGGCGTGTCTTTGTTTCCGTGCCAAGGGTGGGAGCCGATACTCTAAGACCAGCATGAGCGCTCCCCAAACACCAACCTCATGGGTCTGGCTAGCCAGAATCCGTCGTCCCCAGGGCCGCAAAGGCGAAGTCATCGCCGAAATCCTCACCGACTTCCCTGAAAAGTTTGCCGAGCGCAAGCACCTCTGGCTCCTCAAAGAAAACTCTGACGCAACACCCCGCCCAGCAGAACTGGAAAACCACTGGCTCCATAAAGCCGGCGGCCAGGCGGGAATCGTCCTCCACTTCGCCGGAATCACCAGCATCTCCGAAGCCGAAGCCCTGGCGGGCCTCATAGTAGCCATCCCCCTCGAAGAACGCGCCCAGCTAGCCGAAGACGAAGTCCACATCGCAGACCTCATCGGCTGCGAACTCATCGACATCTCCGGCCCCGCGCCTGTCACCATCGGCAAAATCGAAAATGTAGACCGCACCGCCGGCCCCGACGCCGCCCCGCTGCTCATCGTGAAAGGCGCAAAGGGAGAACTCCTCATCCCCTTCGCCAAAAGCTACCTGCGCAAGCTGGACATACCCAACCAGCAAGTAGAGATGGCCCTCCCCGAAGGTCTGCTCGATCTAAATTGAAGACCTGAATTGAACCTCTATCCGCCGCAGGGCTATGATGTACCGCATGCGCTCGCCGTCTCTGCTTGCAGCTCTCGCTTTGTTGAGCATCGCTACAATCGCGAGCCCACAATCCAAGCCGCCATCTTTTGAAGTTGTCTCGGCCCGGCCCAGCCAACACGAAGCCGGACCCGACGGCAACAACCAGGTAACGTATTCGCCTGACGGATTCACGGGCCAGAACGTCACGCTGAAACGACTTGTTGCCGAGGCGTGGCGTTGCCAGCTTAGCCAGGTCATCGGCCCACCTTGGCTCGAACACAACGAATACGACATTTCCGCGCGTCTGCCGGAAGGCGTAAGCAGCGCGCAAATGCCTCTCATGCTCCGCAGCCTCTTATCCGATCGCTTTAACCTGAAGGAGCATGAAGAAACCCGCCAGATGCGCGTGTACGTGCTAACCGTCGCACCCGGTGGCCTCCGCATCCATCCTGTCCAACCCGGCGATTCAGCGGCAGCGCAAGGAGAAGGCTTTCACTTCCGCGGCAACATGCGCCAGCTTGCTGACATCATGGCCATCCAGTTCACAATTCCCGCGCCCGCCAGCCCTTCTCAACCAGTAATAGGCCGTGGTCCTCTGGTTCCTGTTCTCAACAAGACGGAACTGCCAGGCATCTATGACTTCAACATCGACCTCAAGCCCGAGGTGGGCGTAGACGGACTGACCGCATGGAAGCGAACGCTCGACCAGCTAGGTCTGAAAATCGACAGCCAAAAGACTGATGTTCCAGTCGTAGTCGTTGACGATGCCGCAAAGATCCCCACCGCGAATTGAAATCAAGTTGCTCGTGGATGGCATGTGCGCCCATAGGCCCACAGCCCCTATCATCAAGTAGATGGCTCTCAGCTTCGACATTCTCACCATCTTCCCCGCTCTCTTCACCGGCTTCTTCGAGCACGGTATCATCCGCCGCGCGCAAACCACCGGCCTCGTCTCGGTCAACACGCATGACCTCCGCGGCTTCACCCACGACCGCCACCGCACCGTAGACGACCGCCCCTTCGGCGGCGGCGAAGGCATGGTCCTCAAGCCCGAGCCGTTAGCGGAAGCCTTCGCCAGCCTCGGCATCGCACCAAAATCGGAACGAGAGCCCAACGATGGAACCCGCGTCGTGCTCCTCTCCGCACAAGGCACACCCTTCTCACAGCCCATCGCCCGCGAACTCTCTCAACTCGACCGCATCGTCTTCGTCTGCGGCCGCTATGAAGGCATCGACGAGCGCATCAACGAGCTTTACTGCGATCAAGAGCTTTCCATCGGCGACTACATCCTGAGCGGCGGCGAGCTGGCCGCAGCCGTAGTCCTCGACGCAACCATGCGCCTCATCCCCGGAGTCCTCGGCAACGAGGCCAGCGGTGAATTCGAGAGCTTCGGCCAGCCCGACACCGACATCACCACGGATGTAGAAGGCGTTCCCCGCTCCCAGCACGGCTCCGGCGGCCTGCTTGACTACCCCCACTACACCCGCCCCGCCGAATTCGCCGGCCTCAAAGTCCCACAAGTCCTCCTCGACGGCGACCATCAGGCCATCCGCAAATGGCGCCGCGAGCAGCAACTCCGCAAAACCCTGGCCAACCGCCCCGACCTGTTGGAAAACGCTTCCCTCACCAAGGCAGACCAACAACTAATCACCAAACTCAAGTCGGAATAAAACAAAAAGGCCGGAGCAAAGCTCCGGCCTTTCCATTTCTTGTAATCAGCGAATTACTCGCCTGCGTCCTGTACCTGCGCCGCCTTGGCATTGATGCGGATCTTCCCTTGCTTCTTGTAATCCGACGCAATGCTGGAAGCGAAGAGTTGAAACGCCTCATCGCGCTTCTCCCCGAGCATCGCATCCTTCGTCTGGTCAAAATTCTTCTGAATCTCGTCCGCAGTTGGTTCCTGCTTGTCGAGAATCTTCGCAACCACGCCAGTGCGGCCAGCATTGATAGGTCCACTCACGCCGCCCACAGCCAGATCAAACAACTGCGGAGCCACCTGGCCAACCGCGCCGAAGTCTGGCACCTGGCCCGTTGCGCCAACCAGGTCGCTGGTCTTCACCGTAGCGCCCACAGCCTTCGCAGCGCCCGCCAAATCACCCGACTTCGCCTTGGCAGCCAGATCATTCACCTTCGACTGCATCAACGACGGCAGGTTCTCGTCGCGGAAGTCGTCGAGAACGTGGCTCTTCCAATCTGCAAACGTAGGCGCATGTGCCGCCTGCACGCCTGTCACCTGGAAGATCGCATAGCCTTCGCCTGTCGGAGCAAAATCCGGAGCGCCGCCCTGCTTTGCCTGGAAAGCCTTCGCCAACACCTGCGTGCCATCCGGCAGAGCCGCAATCGTGCCCTGCTGTCCCGTCGGCGGAGTCGTCGTCAGCTCAAGGCTATGCGCCTTCGCCGTCGCGGCCAGACCATTCTTGGCGGCCTCGGCAGCAAGCGACTTCGCATAGCTGTCTTCCGCCTGCGCAACCTTCTGGCGGCTCAATACGCCCTGGATCTGCGGCTGCACCTCGCTCAACGACTGCGAGTGTGCCGTCTGCCGCTCTTCCACCTGGATAACGTGATAACCAAACTGCGACTTCACAATATCAATCTCGTTGATCGGCTGCGAGAAGATGGCCTTGTCGAACTCCGGCACCATGCGGCCACGCTGCGCAAAGCCCAGCTCACCGCCCGAATCCTTCGAGCCCGGATCGTCCGAGTACTTCTTCGCCAGCTCATCCCACTTACCGCCGGCCTTCAACTGCTTCAGCACGTCCTCAGCCTTGGCCTTCGCCGCCCCATCGGTCTTCGCATCCGCGCCCTGCGCCACCTGGATCAGGATGTGACGCGACTTCGCCTGCTCCGGCACCGAGTACTCGCTCTGGTGCGCGTTGTAGTAAGCCTGAATCTCCTGCTGGCTGGCCTGCGGAACTCCGCCCGGCAACTGGTCCGCCGTAAACGCAAAGTAGCTGATCGTCCGCTGCTCCGGCACGGCATTCTTGTAGCGGTCCGCGTTCTTTGTAAAGAAGGCCTGCAAATCGGCATCGGAAGGATTGATGCTCTTGCGAACGTCATCCGACGACAGCACCGCGTAATCAAACTTGATCTTGATGTTCTGCTTGCGATACGCGTCGCGAACCTCGGCGTCAGAAACCGAAACACCCGCCGTAATGTACGACTGTAACCGCTGCAGAACAATCTGCTTCTTGATGCCGTCCTCAAAGTCCGCCACGCTCATGCCCAGGCGGTTGTTCACCAGCGACTCGTACTGCTGCTGACCAATAAACTTGCCGCCGGGGAAAAGCACTTCGGCATTCGGCCCCGACTGCAGGAACTTCGCCACGTCGGCATCGCCTGCAGTGATGCCCAGCTTCTTCGCCTCGGCCAGCAGAATCTCCTGCTGCACCAGCGACTGCCCGACCTGCTGCGTCATAAAGTTCAGCATCATCGGGTTGCCGGCATACTGCGGATACCGCTGCGCCAACTGCTGCCGCGCCACGGCCTGCACGCGCTGCACGGAAATCTCATCGCCCGAGCGGAAGAGCTTGTTGTACCAGTGTGGGTAAACTTCGGCAAACGTGCCGCCGCTCGCAACTCCGGTATTGGAAAGACCCGGAATCAGGTAAATCACCATCGCCACGGCAAGCACGCCAATGATGACAACAAAAATGGCCTTGATAAGGCGGCTGTCAGACTGTTGCAGGAAACGAATCATGGATGAGTATTCGACTCTTCTTTCTACTGCTATGTACCTAAAATTATAAAAGACAGGGGTACAGGGTGCGGGGTACAGGGGACAGAAAAAGCTTCTATTACCAATTCCGCTTTCATACCCCTTCCTGAACATCTCACCATGCCAAAAACAAAACGGGCACCTCTGAGAGATGCCCGTTTCTTTCATACCCTGTACCCTACACCCGGTACCCTGGCTTTATCTCCAGTAATACCCGCCGCCGACCATGTAATACGGCCGATAGTAAACCGGCGGATAGCCATAAGGCGCCGGATAGGCATAGTAGCCCGGTCCCGGTCCGTATCCCGGACCATAGCCCGCCGGGCGGCGATAGAGGTTCGGCCCGCCCGGATAAAGCCCCTGCGCCAACCGCGCCGCCTCATCCTTGCTCACCGGGTCCACTGTCAGCGGCTGCTGAACATGGAAGACCACCAGTGCCTCCGCCGGAATCCATGCCCGCGGATTCGGTGTCGCCGCCGAGGCTCCTAATCCCACCGCGCCGCCGGCTCCTGCGCCAATCGCCGCACCTGCTCCGCCGCCAGCCACGCCACCAATCAGCGCGCCTACCAGTGCCGTGCCAATCGTATTACCCACCGTGCGTCCAGTCTTGCTTGGTCCCTTCACGCGGAAGATATCCGAAGCAATCGGATACTGCCGTCCGTTCAGGTCCAGCGCAACCAGCTTGAGCCCAAAGCTCTGCGAGCCGGTCAGACGGTCCTGCTGCTGCTCCACATCCGTAATCACGCCATGAACCGTCGCACCACGCGGAATAGCAAGGTAGCCGTTCACCGCCACATCGCGAATCACCGTGAAATCAAGCGCCGTTCCCGGCACAGCCCGCTTCGAATCAATGTTGTCCGTCGTGCGAACCTGCAACACCGTTCCCGGAGCCACCGTAATCGGGCCGCTCGGAATCGCAAAGCTCGGCGCAGGCTGGTAATTCGGCTGCTGGCCGCCATAAGGCTCCTGGCCATAGCCGCCCTGCCCATAGCCCTGCTGTGGCGGAGGCGGATAGCCCGGCCCATCGCCATTCGGCGTGTACTGCGGCCTGCTTCCCTGGGCCGGATATGCCGGAGGTTCCGCGCTACCCTGCTGCGGATAATTCTGCTGCGGATAACCCTGCGGCGCTGCCTGTTGCGGAGGCGCAGGCTGCGCATAGCCCTGCTGAGGCTGCGGCTGTGTCTGCCCGTAGTTGTCATCCGGAGGAGCAGCCTGCCCCGAATACTGCGGCGGAGCCTGGTTCTGTGCCTGCTGCTGGTCGCCAGCCGGCTGGTCGTCGCCCGGAGCAGGCAGGTTATCCTGGCTGGCCGCAGCCGCCGGGTCGCCCACCTTCAGGCTGTTCGTCACGCCGGAAACGCCCTGCACCTTGGCCACAATCGACTGCGCCAGGTCCTTGTTCGCCTGCGAAGCCACCGTGCCGGAAAGGGTTACCTTCCCCTGGATCGTAGCAGCCGTAATCAAATCATTCTTAAGGGCCTGCGAGTCATCCAGCGCCTGCACCACGTCCATCTCAATCTGGCCGTCCGAGCGCGGAGCCGTAGAAGAGGCCTGCGCCGTTAGAGGAGCGGGGGTAAAAGCCATGCAAGAAAGAACCAGCGCCGCCCCTAATGCCACAGGCTGCAAATATTGAAGCTTTACAGATTTCATGATGTTTCCATCTCCTCCCAGCGAAGGGGTTCAACGTACGCCACCCCATTGAGTTAGATGAGATTAGCGCACGAATCGTCACTGAGGTAGACACGAAAGCAAAGGAAAAGTTGTGGAGAAACAGGGATCAAGGGAACGAGGGAACAATAAAAAACATTGGCCCTCCCGAGTCATCCTCGAGAAGGCCGTTTCTTTTCCCAAATAGCACACACCCAATTTCCGCCACCCCGCCTCGTTCCCTACTCCCTATTCCCCACGCCCTGCTTCATCAACTGCGCCTGCGCCGCCAGCGTCTCGTCATCCGGCAAAAATATCTGGAAGACAGTCCCCGACGAACACCCCGCCGCGGTATCCGCATGCACCGACCGGCTCCGTACCCGCACCATCCCGCGATGCTTCGCAATAATCTCGTGGCTTACCCAAAGCCCCAGCCCGGTCCCCGTAGCTTCCTTCGTAGTAAAAAACGCCTCAAAGATGCGCTCCCGCACCTCCGGGTCCATGCCCGCTCCGGTATCGGCCACCGTGAACCGCACCCCGTGAGTCCCCAGATTCCGCCAGTCTCTCGAAGGCCGCGCCCGCACAATAATTCGCCCACCGGGCAGCGAAGCATCAATCGCATTCCCCAGCAGGTTCGCAAACACCTGCCGAATCTCCCCCGAGTAGCAAAACAGCGTCAGTTGCGGATTAAACTCCCGCTGCACCGTCACGCCCTGGTTGTTGATGCGGCTCTTATAAAGGTCCAGCACCGAATCAATCAGCTCCGCCATCGAGGCCCGCGTCGGCAGCGTCGATTGCCGGTAGAACCGCAGTGTCTGCTGCGCAATCTCCGCCACGCGCCTCACCTCGTGCTCCGCCATCGTCACGTACTCATGCGCCGTCGGGTCCAACGAAGTAAAGTTTTTCAGCAAATAAAGAATGTTCGTCAGCGCTTCCAGCGGGTTGTTGATTTCATGTGCAATCGACGCCGCCAGCCGGCCCGTCGCCGCCAGCTTCTCCGTCTTACGCAGCGTTTCTTCGGCTCGCACGCGCTCGCTCACATCGCGAACAATCATGCCCGCCCAGCGAACCTTCGACGGCCCGGTAATCACCGGATACACACTCACCACCCACGTCCATCCGCGGTTAATTCCCTGCCCTTCGCCAGATAGCTCAATCTCCGTTACCGGCGTCTCCTGCGCAAACACCTGCTCAAAGGCTTCTTCCAACCGCGCAGCACTCTCCGGAGGCATAATCGCCGACACCGTCCTCCCCAGATGCCGGCTCAGCGGAAACCGCGTCAGCGAAGCAAACGGCTGGTTCACGCGCACAATGCGCAAATTGCGGTCCACAAACGCCAAACCAATCGGCGCATATGCCAGCATCGAGTCCAGCAGCGAAAGCGTGTCATTCAGCCCCGCTCTCTGCTCCGCAATCGAAGCCACCATGCGATTGAACGCATCAATCAGGTCGCCAAACTCGTTCTTCGTCACCACCGGCAGCGGAAACTCGCCCGCACCCTCCGGAGTACTCATCAGCGCTCTCGTGCCGTTATGCAGCAGCGTCAGTGGCCGCGAAATAAACCGCGAAACAAACCAAGCCAGCAGCGTGGAAACCACAATCCATATGCCGCCAAAAATCAGGCTCGCCCGCAAAACCGAGTTCACCTGCTTCGTCTCGCTGCCGTAGTCACTCTCCACCCACGCAAAGCCGCGCAGCGTATTGTCCAGGTAAATGGTGTGCACACCCTCGCAGCGGTTGCCGTCAAAGTGAAACGGCTTCCCCGCATCGCCGTGCAACTGCGTCATCTGCGCCCGCTCTTCCGGATCCAGAATCTGCTCCGCCGCGTTGCCGCTGCTGTTGAAAATAACCTTGCCCGTTGCGTCGGTAATCTTGGCGCGCGCCACGCTTGGCGAGTCCGCCATCACCTTCACGGCCAGCCCCACCCAGTCCAGCCGCTCCTGCACAATGCCCTGCGCCGCCTGCACGGCCAATTGCGCGGACTGGTCCTGAACGCGCTGCGTCGTGCGCCGTATCGACTCATTCTCCGCATCGCGAACCAGCAGAAGCGTAAACAAGGCAATCGACAGCACCTCGATAATCACGAGGCTGAACAGCATCTGCCATCGAATGGTCCGCGGCCACCAGTGCATGTAAAAAATCACCCTCGAACGACGCGAATTTTTCCAAGTGTAGCGGATATGCGATAAAAACGGACCAGCTACTTATTAACCAGTGCCTGCGCAATCTGCTTCCCGTGGAAGCGCCCGTTTTCTATAAAAATCTCATTGGTGCGGGAACCCGCAACAATGACCCCTGCTAAATAGATGCCGGAAACGTTGCTTTCGAGGGTATCGGAATCACAAACCGGCAACTTATCTGTTCCCTCAAAGCGCACGCCCATGCCCTCCAGAAACTCAAAATCCGGCCTGTAACCCGTCATCGCAAAGACAAAATCATTCTTCAGCACCACCGGCCCCTCCGGCGTCTCCAGCACCGCCGTATCCGGAGTAACCTCCACCACGCTGGAGCTCATATACCCCTTGATCTCGCCATTCTTGATGCGGTTTTCAATATCCGGCTTAATCCAGTACTTCACATGCCGGTGAATCTCCGCCTCGCGATGCACCAGCGTCACCCGCGCCCCATGCCGCCAAAGCTCCAACGCCGCAATCGCCGCCGAGTTCTTCCCGCCAATTACCAGCACGTCCGTCCCAAAGTAAGGGTGCGGATCGTCGTAATAGTGCAGAACCTTGCTAAGCTCCTCGCCCGGAATCTTCATGTAATTCGGCAGGTCGTAGTAGCCCGTCGCAATCACCAGCTTCCGCGTATGCAGGGTATTCTTGCGCCCAAAGCGGTCCACAATCGCCACGGAAAAATCCCCATCCGCGCCCGTCACCTGCTCCACGCGCTGATACTGCCTTACGTCCAGCTTGTAATGCGCCGCCACCTGCCGGTAATACTCCAGCGCCTCATTCCGCGTAGGCTTCGCATTCGGACTGGGAAACGGAATATCCCCAATCTCCAGCAGCTCCGAAGTCGTAAAAAACGTCATGTGCGACGGGTAATGAAACAGCGAGTTGCAAACGCACCCCTTATCCACCAGCACCACGCGCAGCCCCACCCGCTGGGCCTCAATCGCGCACGAGAGCCCCGTAGGCCCCGCCCCAATCACCAGCACATCAAACAAAATCTCAGCATCCGGGTGCTCAGGAGTAGTCCCCGGCACAACCTCAGGCACAGAATCAGGCGGAAATTGCGTCATACCTCCCAGCTTAGTGGATTCCAACAACTTACGCGAAATCCCGCAAAAAGGTAGAATGGTAGAAAATGATGGTAGAAAGGTAGAATCATGAGCCTGAACATCAAAGATCCCGAAGTTCATGAGATGGCTCGCCAAGTTGCAGCTAATCACGGCATTAGCATGACTGGAGCCGTGCGGGAAGCACTTCGCGAAAAACTCGATAAAGATCGCGCTGAGAAGAACGTCCCAACCCATGAAGAAACGCGCAAATACAACCTCCTGATGGAGTTTGCCGACGAATGCGCACGGCTGGTCCCTGACCCAATACATTCCTGGGAAATCGACGAATATCTCTATGATGAGGATGGCCTGCCCAAATGATTGTGGACTCCTCCGCCCTGATTGCGGTGTTTTTCAAGGAGATAGGTTACGAGACCTTCGCACGGGTTATTGCCACAACGAAAAACCTGCGAATCTCCGCGGCGACATTCCTTGAAACTTCGATTCTCATAGATAAATATCGCAAGCCGGAACTTAGCATGCGGTTGGGGAGCTTGATCGAGGAAGTCGGCATCACAGTTGAGCCAGTCACCTTCGAACAAGCCAAAATTGCCCGCCAGGTCTACCGCGACTACGGCAAGGGCAGCGGTCATGCCGCAAACCTTAACTACGGCGACTGCTTCTGTTATGCCTTAGCCCGCGTCAAGCGTGAGCCACTTCTCTACAAGGGCAAAGATTTCAACCACACCGACCTGCAATCCGTCGTGTAGGACATTGTTGCCTCAAATCACTTCCCCCACTTCTCCAATCGCCAGCCATACATAACTTTCAGTTCTTCCGTCCGATGGCACGTGACGGCTTCCAGACACGCGAGTTTCACAACAGGCGCAGCGGTGCCTCCGTCGTACAACTCATACTCAGCATTACAATTCGCATCGCGGAACTGCACCCATAGCCGCTGTGCAGCCTTCAGCTTTGCAAGATCGTCGCCTTCAACAACAGTCTGAACCCGCCGATAAAGCAGGTTAAGCTCTGCATCTGATTTTTCAAGCGCACCGGAAAAGCAGTTGTACAAATTCGGCGTAGTTGTAGAAGTGTCACATGGATTGTCTTTCGCATTCATGTGCTGCGCACGAACAGACTCCGTTCCCATCATGATTGTGGCCACGACAAAAACTAGCCCTGCAACTCCACTCAATTTCATTTCCGCCCCTCGTCCTTTCTATACCACCCCGTTCCGCACTGTGACGCCCAACATTGCCATCCAACCTGCGTCGTCCATTAGGCTAATAGCGTCCAATCCTCAGGAGCCAGCGGAATGACCGTCATCAAGCAGGAAGATTTCATCGCGACCGTAGCCGGCGCATTGCAATACATCAGCTACTACCACCCGGTCGATTACATCACCAGCCTCGCCAAAGCCTACGAGCGTGAGCAATCTCCCGCCGCCAAGGACGCCATGGCGCAAATCCTTATCAACAGCCGCATGTGCTTTGAAGGCCACCGCCCCATCTGCCAGGACACCGGCATCGTCAACGCCTTCATCAAGCTCGGCATGGACGTCCGCTTCGAACCCTCCGACAAGAGCCTGCAGGACATGGTGGACGAAGGTGTCCGCAAAGCCTACCTCGACCCCGACAACACTCTCCGCGCCTCGCTCCTGGCCGACCCAGCCGGAGCCCGCAAAAACACCAAGGACAACACACCCAGCGTAGTCAACGTCGAACTGGTCCCCGGCAACACCGTAGAAATCACCGTAGCCGCCAAGGGTGGAGGCTCCGAAGCCAAATCCAAATTCGCCATGCTCAACCCCTCCGACTCCATCGTCGAATGGGTTCTCAAAACCGTCCCCACCATGGGCGCCGGCTGGTGCCCGCCCGGAATGCTCGGCATCGGCATCGGCGGCACGGCAGAAAAAGCCATGCTCCTCGCCAAGCAGTCCCTTATGGACCCCATCGACATCCAGGACCTCATCGCCCGCGGCCCCGTCACCACCGCTGAAAAACTCCGCGTCGAGCTCTACGACAAAGTCAACCGCCTCGGCATCGGCGCACAAGGCCTCGGCGGCCTCACCACCGTCCTCGACGTAAAAATCCTCGACACCCCGGCCCACGCCGCCAACCTGCCCGTCGCCATGATTCCCAACTGCGCCGCCACCCGCCACGCCCACGTCGTCCTCAAAGGCGAAGGCCCCGTCTACCTCGACCCACCGTCGCTCGAAGACTGGCCCAAGCTCACCTACGACGTCAGCAAAGCCAAACGCGTCAACCTCGACACCGTCACCCGCGAAGAAGCGGCCACATGGAAACCCGGCGAAGTCATTCTCCTCAACGGCAAGCTCCTCACCGGCCGCGACGCCGCCCACAAGCGCATGACCGACATGCTCAACCGCGGCGAAAAGCTCCCCGTAGACTTCAAGAATCGCTTCATCTATTACGTTGGCCCCGTCGATGCCGTCCGCGACGAAGTCATCGGACCCGCCGGCCCCACCACCGCCACGCGCATGGATAAATTCACCCGCCAGATGCTCGCCGAAACCGGCCTCCTCGGCATGGTCGGCAAATCCGAGCGCGGCCCCACCGCCATCGAAGCCATCAAGGAGTTCGGCGCAGTCTACCTGATGGCCGTAGGCGGCGCAGCCTACTTAGTCTCAAAAGCCATCAAGTCCTCCAAGCGCCTGGCCTTCGACGACCTCGGCATGGAAGGCATCTACGAGTTTGAAGTCCAGGACATGCCAGTAACCGTAGCCGTCGATTCCAAAGGCACCAGCGTCCACCAGACCGGCCCCGCTGAGTGGCAACAGCGCATCGCCGGAATCCCCATCCTGCAATAAGACAGGGACATAGGGACTAGAAAAAACAAGGGCGCAACTCCAATCTACGAGTTGCGCCCTCTTTATTTTTCTCTCGCGTGTCATCAGCGAGCAACAAGCCCTAGTCTCTACGTCCCTAGTCCCTGCCTTTTACTGTTTTCCAAACCGGAACGCAAACCCGCCGGTAAACCCAAAGCTGTTCTGCACCGTCGAGCCATAGCCCGTGGCCACATACTCCGGCACAAGCCGCAGGCTCAGCTTCGGCGTCACATGGTAATCCACCGGCGCGCCCGCCGTAATGATAAACGTATTGGAATCCTTCCACAGTCCCAGCGACTCCGGCTTAAAGCCGTTCGTGTCGCCCGAAAAGTTTCCATGCGAAAAACCAGCCATCACGCGTCCGGCAACATCCCAGCGCGGCTCCAGCTTAAAGCGGTACGTCGGTCCGCCCATCACGTTGTACACGCTGATTGCCGGATTCGTCACCGACGAGTTCGTAATCGCATTCGGACCAACAAACGGCGAGCCATAATAGCCGCGCCCGTCAATCGTCACGCCCAGCTTCTGGTTGTAGTAGCGCGTCACGCCCACATCCCACGCATACAACGTCACACGCTGCACCGTCTTGCCCGGCGTCCAGCGCAGATACCCCATGCTGGTATTCAGCTCATACAGGTGCGAGTAAACATCATGAATTGCCTGCGCCCTGCGCTGCTCGCGGCGCGCGCGAATACGCGCCTGTACAGAAAGCGCTCCCTGGTTCGTGGGCTGGGCAGCAGGCTGCTGCTCCTGCTGGTTCTCTGCCACAAGGTAACTGCTGGAACTCGAGCTGGAATCCTGCGCAAGAGCAAAGTGCCCCGCTGCCATAGCGGCGGTAAGCACCAGAACTACACGGCGAAAAGAAAACATCGGTTTCGGGCTTCCTCGACGAAATTGCAAAAACTCACCGCTCACGGTGAATCCTGTTGTTTGGGAATCTCTTCCTCAACTATTAAATCACCTGAGACCACGCATATGGGCTCTTCATTGGACGTTCTAAAGCGGGAATCGCACCCAAAACCGAACCACGCCCTAATTCTTTTCCTCCATTCACCGATAAACAAACCGAACCCTGCACTACCATCAGGACCAACGGAGCAAACAATCATGGGCCGCGTCCTTCTCGGTATCATCCTCGGCATCGCACTCGTACCCGTCGCCGCGCTTGGCTTCCTCAAGTTCGGCAGGGTACCCGTAGCCGTGGCTGACGAGCCGCTGCCCCTGGAAGACTTCGCCACAGCCCTCCCCCTCAAAACCCGCATCGAGTTCGAGCAAGTCAAAAACCCTCCCGTCAAAGCCGACGAAGACGCATTCACCGCCGGCGCCCACATCTACGCGCAGGAGTGCGCCGTCTGCCACGGCTTCCACGGCAAGGCATCGCGCTTCGGCATGCACATGGCCCCCAGGGCTCCCATGCTCTGGGAGCGCAACAGCAAGCTCAACACCATCGGCATCAGCAATGAAGAGTTAGGCGCAATCTACTGGAAGGTAGAAAACGGAATCCGCCTCACCGGCATGCCCGCCTTCAAAGGCGTCCTCACGCCCTTGCAGATGTGGCAGGTCAGTACCCTTCTGGCGAACGCCAACAAGCCCCTCCCCCCGGAAGCCCTCGCCCTGCTGAAGGGTGAATCGGTTTCTCCCTCCCCCACGGAGGCCGGCACGCAAGCCGCCGGCCTCACCGCCCCTGTGGGCATGAAGCTGGAAGTCAAAAACCAACCCAACTAGGGCGTGTCATCCAAAAAAATTCAACCCCCTGAAAAATCCTGCGGTAAATTATCCCGCTTTATTTCACACTCACAACAAATAACAAGAAAGGCCCGATTCCATATGGAGTCGGGCCTTTCCCATCACAGGCAATCTTCACCAGCTTCGGCGCAAAATCAAACCTCTTCCCGCATCTTCTGAAATGCTTTGGTCAGCGTATCGTCAATGCCTCCATAGCGCTTCTCGTAGTCGGCTCTGCTGCGCCGTATGACCTCATAAGCATCTTCACGATCGTAAACGCTTGCGATTTCAACCGAGGAATGGTGTTCGCCGGGAGCCATCTTATAGGTCAGGAAATAGTGCTCCAGCCGTCTCAGCATGGAACCGGGAACCTCGTGAATAGCGCTCCATGAGCTGAAGGCAAGATCATTCTTGAGCACTGCAATGATCTTGTCATCGGCCTCGCCCTGGTCAAGCATACGCAGGCCGCCGATGGGGACACATTCCGCGAGAACGTTGCCATGTGGAACAACACGATCGGACAATATACAGATATCGAGCGGATCGCCATCGCCCATAAGCTCACGTCCGGTTTTCTCCGAACTGAAGGCTGCGACGCTTTCTCCGCAGTAGGTTTGCGGAACAAAGCCATAGAGCGATGGACAGACATTGGAGTACTTCTGCGGCCTGTCAATCCGGAGATAGCCGGAGGTCTTATCGACCTCATACTTCATCGTGTCGGTAGGCACCACTTCGATAAAGACAGTGAGTTCCTCGGGCAACTTATCGCCGGGCGAAATGCCGTGCCATGGATGCGATTTGTACATGGTGCCCAGTAGCTTCCACAAGGGATGTTCAGAATGAGACATAGGGGACCTCCGCTTTGATCTTCAGGATTGTGCAGCGCGAGAACAGATTTCCCGCTCTCGTCCCAGACGAAACGAGGCGAAAGTGAGAGCATCATACTGCATTTCCGGTCGGCAAAGGCTAGTAGTGATGTATTAAATCTTTCAGGTGCCTCATTCCCTTCCGTGCTTTCGACGTGGGATAGTACTCCCGCCAGACTGAAGCCTCGTATCAGGCACGGCTGGTAGGCCGGAAATTTATCCCCGGCAATCAAAGTCAAAGAAAGCACCGGGCTTTAGGCTTGTCTAACGAATCCGCTCAAACAAAGTTTTGTATCAGGGCACGGCTTCAGTCGTACCGAAAAAACATAAGTTATGCCGGGCTTCAGCCCTCGCGTTTTCCCTCATCCGCAAGCATGCAAAATAAATCCCAAATCTGTGGATAACTCTTGCGCTCAATTAACCCCATTTATGCCATACTCAAAATCACCAGCAAGAAAGCCCGGTTCTAACGAACCGGGCTTTCTGTCTTTCCAGACCACAAAAAGTTTTTTTCGCGCTATTTTTTCTGCAAAGTAACCACTTTTTAGAATCCTATTAACTAACAAGTAAATACTATATTTGCGATAATCCTTTAATTTTCATAAATTTACAGAAGACTCCACTACACTGAGGCATATCAGCACAAAAGGTAGGCCGGGATTCTCCTCAGCAATCTCCTCCCCTCAAGAGAAGCCCCCTCCCTGCAGAACCTATAAACCTGTAATTCTGCAGCTCGCTCTTCTCCGCACTCTCTCTGCGCTACGATAGAGCCACAAGGAGCCGCACATGCTGGAAAAACTCCGCAACGCGCTGAAATTCATCCTCATGAGCATGGGCGTATCCACGCCGCAAAAGAAGCCAATCAAGCCCGTCGCAAAATCCAATTCCTAGCAGGAGCTATCCGGCGACCATCGGGAGCCGCACAAAAATCGACCGCGGCCCAAAGGCCGCAGTGGCTGCATGCAATGCCAATGGTTGCTAAAATCTGCTTATGTCGCTGACCCGCCAACAAGCTCTCGACTACTTCCACTCCGCCGACCTCATCGGCCTCGGCATGGAGGCTGACGCCGTCCGCCGCCGCATGCACCCCGAGGAAGTCGTCACCTACATTATTGACCGCAACATCAACTACACCAACTTCTGCACCGAGTACTGCACCTTCTGCGCCTTCTACCGCCCGCTCAAGGGGCCCAAGGCCGCCGAAGGCTACATCCTCGAGTTTGAAAAGATCTACGAGAAGATCGCTGAAACCGTGGAGATGGGCGGCACCGGTGTGCTGATGCAAGGCGGCATCCACCCCGACCTCAAGATTGACTGGTTCGAGCGCCTCTTCACCGGCATCAAGCAGCGCTTCCCTGAAATCTGGCTCCACTGCCTCTCGGCCAGCGAAATCCTCGCCATCGCCGAGTACAGCGAAATCAGCCTCCGCGAAACGATTGCAAGACTCCGCGACGCCGGCCTCGACAGCATCCCCGGCGGCGGCGCAGAAATCCTCGACGACGACGTCCGCAAGCGCATTGCCCGCTTGAAATGCCGCACCGAGGACTGGCTCAGCGTGCACCGCACCGCGCACCAGCTCGGCATGCGCACCACGGCCACCATGATGTTCGGCGTAGGCGAAACCCTCGACCAGCGCATCAACCATTTCGAAGTCGTGCGCCAGCTTCAGGAAGAAACCGGCGGCTTCACCGCCTTCATCCCCTGGAGCTTCCAGCCGCACCACACCGCGCTGGGCGGCCGCGGCTGGGACGAAGCCACCTCCGTCGAGTACCTGAAGACGCTGGCCATCTCGCGCCTCTACCTCGACAACATCGACAATGTGCAGGCAAGCTGGGTTACGCAGGGCCTCAAAGTTCTGGAACTAGGTCTCCACTTCGGCGGCAACGACGTAGGCTCGGTCATGCTCGAAGAGAATGTAGTCAAAGCCGCCGGCACCAGCAACTGCACCACCGAAGAAGAATTACGCAGAATCATCCGCGACGCCGGCTTCAAACCCGTCCAGCGCGACACTCTCTACCGCACCATGTTTTTGAATTAGCCCCAGAATGAACACGGCAACGTGTTCGCAGCCACACAAAGCGTCGATGGCATCCATTTGCTATTGGCGCTTTTTATTGGCATGTCGTAGCATCTTTTGCGAAGTCGTGCTACGCCATTCAGTGTCGTGAAATCGCAACCGCCATGGAGCCCGCAGATGGGAGTTTTAATCCGAATTGGCATCGCACTCGATTCCGACCTGCTGCAGCGTTTTGACCACTCAATTGAGCAACGCGGCTACACCAACCGCTCCGAGGCCTTCCGCGACCTCATCCGCGACCGCCTCGTTTCCGAACAAATCGCCCTGCCCGATGCAACCGTAATCGGAACCGTCACGTTGATTTATGACCACACTGTGCCGGACCTGCCCAGCAAGCTGATGGACCTGCAGCACGATCATCATGACCTGGTTGTCTCAACCAGCCACGCTCATCTCGACCATGATTCGTGCCTTGAAGTCGTGATTGTTCGCGGCAAATCGTCGTGCGTAGAGCGATTCGCTGACCGCCTCATCGGCATGAAAGGCGTCCAGCACGGACGCCTTGTAATGTCCGTCGCTGCAAATACCTTCGAGCGCAAACACGACCATAGCCACGAGCACGATCGCACGCATTTGCACTGAAGAGCCGGGGAGAAAAATGGCAAAACTCACGCCCACTCGTATTACGATTTTTAATTTCGTAATACTCACGGCTCTCCTTAGCACGGCCATCTCAGCAATCGCGCAAGGCTCCTCACACCAGCTATCGGGAACTGTCGTGGACAGGTCAGGCGCGGTCGTTACCGAAGCCACCATACAGCTCCGAAGCACAAACAGCACTGTGCAGCGAGCAACAGAATCGGACAGGGACGGCGCCTTCTTTCTTTCCGGGCTTCCAGCCGGCAGTTATCAGCTAGTGGTATCGGGTTCCGGCTTTGAAACCAGGGAAATATCCGTCGCCATTGGAACCGCTGAATCACCCGCCCCTCTGCGCATCTCTCTCGCTGTAAGTTCCGTAACCACCACCGTCAGCGTGCAGGGCCGCGAAGACGACCTGCTCGAAATTGCAAACTCCGCCACGCAGGGAACAATCGGAGCAAAGGAGATCGCGGACCGTCCGATTCTCCGGGCAGGAGAAATCATGGAGACCATTCCGGGCGTCATCATCACGCAGCACGCAGGCGGCGGAAAGGCCAATCAGTATTTCCTCCGCGGCTTCAACCTCGACCACGGTACAGACTTCGCCGTCTTCCTCGATGACATGCCGCTCAATCTGCCTTCGCATGCGCACGGGGAAGGCTACTCCGACATGAACGCCGTCATCCCCGAGTTCGTGCAGCGGGTCAACTACGAGAAAGGCCCGTACTACGCTGATGTAGGCAACTACGGCTCGGCAGGCTCCGCCCATCTGGAGTTTTTCAAAACGCTCCCCCGCGACTTCTTCCAGGTTGAAGGCGGCATGTACGGCTATGGACGAACTGTTTTCGGCGCATCGCAAAAGCTGGGCGCAGGCAACCTGCTCTTTGGCGGCGAGGTCTATCACGGCGACGGCCCATGGAAGCATCCAGACGACTACTTCAAATACAACGGCCTGCTAACCTACAGCCGGGGCTCGGATGCCCGCGGCCTAAGCATCACTGCTCTCGGCTATCACGGCAAATGGAACTCAAGCGACCAGATTGCGGCGAATGCTGTTCCTCTCGTTGGCCTCTTCGGCGCAATTGACCCCACAGATGGCGGCAGGTCAGAACGATACAGCCTGCAAGGCGAGTGGCATCACCAGAACGCGGGCTCTCTTACAAAAGTCACGCCCTACCTGTTCTATTACGATCTCAATCTCTATTCCAACTTCACCTACTACATGGTGGACCCGATTCGCGGCGACCAGTTCAATCAGAATGACCGCCGCTGGGTGGCCGGAGTCGATGCGCATCACACAATGTATAGCGAGTGGGGCGGCCACAAGGTGCAAAACACCTTTGGCTTCCAGTTGCGCAATG
Organism: Occallatibacter sp. FHG110214_02; assembly: GCF_059115385.1. Lineage (NCBI taxonomy): Bacteria > Pseudomonadati > Acidobacteriota > Terriglobia > Terriglobales > Acidobacteriaceae > Occallatibacter > Occallatibacter sp. FHG110214_02. The sequence goes on from NZ_JBZYWK010000014.1 coordinate 39,467, forward strand.
ACTGGATTGGCAACGGCCTCTACCAGTCGTCGAAGCGTGTGCGCACAAACAAGACAGATTCGGCCACCGGCAACACCCTGCCCGCAACCACGCAGAGAGATAACTTCACGGACTTGATGATTGGCATCTACGGAGAAAACCGAATCCAGTGGGCAGAAAAGTTCCGCTCGGTAGTAGCTCTGCGCGGCGACATCACGCACCTCGACATCACCAGTCTTGTCACTTCCGCCAACTCCGGCACAGTCACCAAGGCCATCCCCAGCCCCAAGATAAGCTTCATCCTTGGCCCGTGGGCGAAGACCGAGTTCTACCTCGAAGGCGGCTCCAGTTTTCACTCCAACGACGCACGCGGCACCACGCTAACGATTGAGCCGGTTTCGTCGGATACCCCTTATCCCAACACACCAGGCAACAAAATTCCTCCACTCATCCCAACCAAGGGAGCGGAAGTCGGCGTGCGCACCGCCGCCGTACCGCATCTCAACAGCACGCTTTCCTTCTGGTATCTGCACAGCAAATCGGAGCTGCAGCAGGACGGCGACACCGGCGGCACAACAGCCTCCACGCAACCCAGTAACCGCTACGGCTTTGAACTGGCCGACTACTACACTCCTGCGGAGCATTGGACAATCGATTTCGACATAGCCAACTCAAAAGCTTTATTTGGCGATGTAGACGGCGACGATGCGGCACCTAACAGCCCCGGTGGAAGACGTGTTCCAGAAGCAGTCGGACTGGTCATTGCGACGGGCCTCACCATGCACGACCTCAACAACTTTTCCGGCTGCCTGCGCCTGCGTTACTTCGGCCCGCGCGACTTAACTTCCGACCGAATCTACCGCTCCAACTCAACGGCAATGTTCAACGGAGAACTCGGCTATCGGATCAACAAAACATGGAGTCTGTCGGCCGAATTTCTGAACCTGCTTGACCGCAGCGACCACGACATTGACTACGCCTACGAGTCACAGATAACACCAACAGCCACGCCCGCATTCACAGACGTCTTCCACCCCGTCGAACCGTTTCAGACGCGCTTCTGGCTACGCGGGACTTTCTAACGCAACCCGGCTGCCGATTCAATCAAACTGCTGGTAGAGGGCGGTCCTTACGGATGCAATTGCCCTCCGCTGGCAACTTCAATTGCATGTTTCAACAACGGCAAAATCGTAGCAAGGCTTTCCGTTGCGCCACGTTCGCTCCCCGGCAGATTCAGAATCAGCGTGCTTCCCTTCAAGCCCGCCACAGCACGCGAAAGCCACGCAAACTTGTTCTTCGTTGCGCCCTGCGCGCGCATCGCCTCGGCCAATCCCGGCGCTTCGCGATCCAGTACGCGACGCGTCGCCTCCGGAGTCCGGTCACGCGGACCAAACCCCGTACCGCCAACAGTCAGAACCAGGGCCACGCCATCGGAAGCAAGCTGCTCAAGCAAAGCAGCGATGGAATCTTCGTCGTCCGGCAATAGAGCCGCATCAATCGCTGCATCAGGCCATTGCTGCCGCAGCAACGCAGCCGTAGCTGGACCGGCAGTGTCCTGCATCAGCCCCTGTGAGCAGCGGTCGGAAATGGTAATCACAGCAAAGCGCATGAGCTTGATTGTAGATGCCATTTATGGCCGTGTAATCCCAATCGTATGCAGCCATGTCTCCACCAGCTGCGGCCATGCGGTAACAGGCAGCGCTGTACGCCGCAATCCGTAACCATGCCCACCCTCGGAATAGATATGCAACTCCGCAGGGACCTTCGCCTGCTTTAACTGCAGAAAATAGTTCGTCGCGTTCTCAACATGAACCGGGTCATCCTCCGCCTGCACGATAAACGTCGGCGGAGCCTGCCCAGTTGGGTTGATTTCAGGATTCGTTTTCATACCCAGCTCCGCAATCGCCAGGTAGCCCGGATAAACAATCACCGCAAAATCCGGCCGGCACGAAAGCTGGTCCGCTGCATCAATGGAGTCATAAATCCGCTTATCAAAGTGCGTGCTGAGCGCTGCCGCAAGATGTGCTCCCGCAGAAAAGCCCAGAACGCCAATACGCTTGGGGTCAATCCCCCACTCCGCCGCATGCTGCCGAACTAGCCTAACGGCCCGTTGCGCATCCTGCAATGCAGCAGGAGACTTCGGATAAGGGCCGGTATTGGGAACGCGATACTTAAGCAACACGCAAGCAATGCCAGCAGAATTTAGCCAGTCGCAAACCTCCGTACCTTCCAGGTCGATGGCAAGAATCTGGTAACCGCCTCCCGGAAAAACAACCACGGCGGGAGCCACGCCGCTGGAAGCCTTCAGCTTGTACAACGTAATTGTCGGCGCGGTCACATTGCCAAGACGAATCAAGGGCCTTCCTGCAATAAGACCGTCTTTCGCTGTGGTCATATCCGCCTCGGCAGGTGGATTTGCCGGAGAGCCACCGGGAACCCCCTTGGACCAGATAGGAATCTGTGTGTGTCCCGCAGCAGGCTGCCACGCTGGCGCCTGCGCATGCAAAACGGAAACGAGCAAAAGAATTCCCGGCAGAAAAGCCCCAGAGAAACGCATAAGTTGGCTCCAGAAAATAAGTTACGAAACACCCGGCAGAGATAATTACAGCCCGTGGGATGGAAATGCAACTGCCCACTCGCAGAGCTGCCGGGGCTTAGCTTAGATTAGAAATGTGAGGTTTGATTTACATTCAGTCTGGGTCACCGCTCTCGTTTCCCTTGTCGGACTGGCCGGCGTAATGGCCTGGAGAATCCGCGAAGGCCGCACAGCCGTAACCATTCGCAAAATTGTGATGCCCCCTCTGGGCATGTCCACAGGCTTCTGCATGTTTCTAGTTCCGGCATTCCGTGTGCCGTGGGCATGGGCAGTAATTGCCTTCGCAGCCGGCGCAATTTTGCTGGCATGGCCGTTGCTTGCCACTTCGCGGCTGGTTCGCGCTGGCGAGGCCATCATGATGGAGCGTTCCGCAGCCTTCTTCGGCGTCGTCATCTTCCTCGCGGCAATCCGATTCCTCGCCCGCGGCTACCTCGATACTGTCATGACAATCCAGCAAACAGGCGGACTCTTTTTCATCCTCGCCTTCGGCATGATTGTCCGCTGGCGCCTGCGCATGCTGACGGAATATCGCGCACTGACCGCACAGTAACCTGCGTTACGCGTGTCCAGTTGCAACGGGCACACCCACTTCAGCCTCTCCACAAACACATACGGCAGTGTCATCTGCAGGCGGAACACAAAGCACCGGGCACGGCGCATTGCCAAGCAGCTTGCCTGCGACTGCGCCAAGTGCAAGCCTGCCCAGCGATCTTGCACCATGCGTGCCTAGAATAATCAGATCCGCCTGATAATCACGCACAGCTTGCAGAATGCGCTGGTATACAACTTCTGTTTCCAATGCGGTATGCAGCGGAAGATGCTGGGAGCTCATCTCCTGCTCGAAGTACGCAAGTTCCTCTCGCGCAATCGGATCTTCCGGGGCATTCTGTGAAAACGCGTAACTGACAGGATCAATGGAGTGCATCAGCACCAGGGTGGAACGATACACCCGCGCAATCGACTGGGCATATTGCAGCGCCGGCGAATTGGGACTACCAAACTCTTCAATAACAAGAATTGTGTGAAACTGCGCTTGATTCGGGGCTTTCATAGGACTTCTCCTGGCAAATTAACTTTGCGCTAATAGTTGCCATAGGACCGTGATGTATGTCACAGTTCGGGCGTGCCCACAAACGGCGCATTTCATACCGCGTACTCGTGACTCTCGTCACTGCTATCTTTTTGTACTCGCTCCATGCTTGCAGTCAGGCCGTTATTGTCAGTTCCCGGAGGAAATGCAATGGCCACTTATACAACGCATCCCACCGCGCCAAGCCAGGACAAGCGCTGGAAGCTGGTGGATGCAACCATGCGACGCATCGGTAAAAGCCCACGTAGCCTGATTGAGACTCTTCACACAGTTCAGGAAGCCTTCGGTTACATTGACGAGGAGGCTCTGCGATACGTCTCCATGTCTTTACATGTGCCGCTGAGCAGCGCTTATGGTGTAGCAACCTTCTACCACTTCTTTACGCTCAAGCCCGCCGGTAAACATACATGCGTCATCTGCCTCGGCACAGCCTGCTACATCAAAGGCAGCCAGCAACTGCTTGAAACAATGCAGAACAGCCTGCATGTACTTCCCGGAGAAACAACAAGCGATGGCGAAGTATCCCTGCTAACCGCACGCTGCCTCGGCTCATGCGGATTAGCGCCCGCTGTTGTTTATGACCAGGAGGTTGCAGGCAAAGTTAGCGTCGAATCACTGCGCGACAAGTTACATACATGGAGCCAACATGACGCCTGATGAACTGGAGCAGATTGCCGAACGCGAGCAAAAGGCGCAGCAGGGCGCAACGGAACTGCGTGTGTGCGTTGCTGCAGGATGTCTTTCCTGTCAGAGCGACAAGGTGAAAGATGCACTCAACGCAGAGGTAAAAAAACGCGGAGACAGTGGTTGCAAAATAAAAGGCGTTGGCTGCATGGGGCTTTGTGCAGAAGGCCCGCTGATAGCGAACAGCAACGGCATTATGTACAAACTGGTTCAACCAGAAGACGCGCTCCTGCTTCTTGACTCATTAAACGGAGAGCCTCCTGAGCGCATCAAGTGCCCGACCGACACACCGTTCTTCCAATCACAGCAAAAAATCGTCCTCGAAAACTCAGGCATCATCGATCCCGAGCGTATTGAGGAATATATTGCACGCGATGGATACAGCGCACTGGTCAAAGCCCTGACGGAAATGACTCCGCAACAAGTGGTTGGGGAAATTACAACCAGCGGCTTGCGCGGACGTGGCGGAGCTGGTTATCCAACAGGTCTGAAGTGGAGCACCGTAGCAAAATCAGTCGGCACAGAAAAGTTCGTCATCTGTAATGCCGACGAAGGCGACCCTGGCGCATTTATGGATCGCAGTGTGCTCGAGAGCGACCCGCATCGCGTCATTGAAGGCATGTTGATAGCCGCATATGCAGTTGGCGCACAGGAAGGCTACCTCTATGTACGAGCGGAATATCCCTTAGCCATCAAGCGTCTTAAAACTGCCATTCGCCAGGCGGAACGGCTTGGTTTGCTCGGCGCAAATATCTGCGGTACGCGCTTCAGCTTGCACTTGGATTTGCGGCTTGGCGCAGGAGCCTTTGTATGCGGTGAAGAAACGGCTCTGATTGCCTCCATTGAAGGCAAACGCGGCACGCCAAAGTCGCGGCCTCCCTACCCTGCCGTCTCGGGGCTAATGGGCGCGCCTACTCTTATCAACAATGTGGAAACATACGCCAATGTAGCGCCAATCATTCGTCATGGCGGCGCGTGGTATGCAGGCATTGGCACCGAAAAGAGCAAGGGCACAAAGGTTTTTGCATTAGCAGGGCGAGTACAAAACACCGGCCTAGTAGAAGTGCCCATGGGAATCACACTGCGCAAAATGGTTTTTGATATCGGTGGTGGAATTCCAGAAGGACGCCAGTTCAAGGCCGTGCAAACAGGCGGACCATCCGGAGGCTGCCTGCCCGAATCCACACTCGACATGCCCATCGAATACGAGTCTCTGGCCAAGGCTGGCTCCATTATGGGCTCCGGCGGAATGATTGTGATGGACGAAAGCTCGTGCATGGTAGACGTGGCGAAGTATTTCATGGATTTCTGCATGACAGAGTCTTGCGGAAAGTGCGTTCCATGCCGGGTTGGCACATATCAGATGCATCGCATCCTGAGCGCCATCACCACAATGACAGCGACGCCGAAGGACATGACCATGCTGGAAGAACTGTGTGACTTGGTGAGGCATACAAGCCTATGCGGTTTGGGGCAGTCTGCTCCAAATCCAGTTCTCAGCACACTGAAATCATTTGCTACAGAGTACAAAGCGCATATTGAAGAGCACCGATGTCCCGCAGGAGTGTGCGGACCGAAATCAGAAGGAGTGGACGCATGACACAGACGGGTGATGTGAAAACCCTGAAGATTGATGGCCGCGATTTAAGCGCCCGTGCGGATGAAACCGTTCTGGATATCGCACGGCAAAATGGCATCTTCATCCCAACCATGTGCGAACTGGAAGGCCTTTCATCGCCAGGCGCATGTCGGTTGTGCCTGGTAGAGGTAAAAGGCTCAAACAAGTTGTTGCCCGCGTGCCTGACAAAAGCAGAAGAAGGCATGGAAGTAACAACCGACTCCGAGCGACTGGTGAACTACCGCCGCATGATTATGGAACTCTTCTTCACAGAGCGTAATCACGTTTGCTCGGTATGCGTATCCAACGGGAACTGCGAACTGCAAGCATTAGGACAAAAAGTAGGACTAACGCACATTCACTTCCCGTACCGCTTCCCAAAAGAACCCGTCGATGCCTCGCATGATCGCTTTGTAGCTGACCACAATCGCTGCATTCTATGCACACGGTGCGTGCGCGTATGCGACGAAATTGAAGGCGCTCATACATGGGATGTAATGGGGCGCGGGATTCAATCGCTGGTTGTAACCGACCTCCATCAGCCGTGGGCGAATTCGGAATCCTGCACGGGCTGCGGAAAATGCGTACAAGTCTGCCCAACAGGAGCCTTGTTTGAAAAAGGAAAGTCAGTGGCTGAAATGCACAAGCGGCGGCAGTTTCTGCCGTATCTAACCCTGATGCGCGAGGAGCACGAATGAGCCGAAAAAAGCTGGCAACGGTATGGCTGGATGGATGCTCGGGCTGTCACATGTCGTTTCTCGACATGGATGAGCGGTTGATTGACCTCGCAGGTAAGGCCGAGCTTGTATACAGCCCTTTGGTAGACAGGAAAGACTTTCCTCAGGATGTGGACATCACGCTGGTGGAGGGCGCAGTGAGCAGCGAAGAAGACCTGCATAAAATTCAGCTTGTCCGCTCCCATACAAAGTGCCTTGTCTCACTCGGCGATTGCGCGGTAACGGCAAACGTTCCAGGAATGCGCAATCCGTTCCCTGTAATTTCCGTGTACGAGCGTGCATATCGTGAAACAGCAACGCTTGATGCTGGCGTCATACCCGACAAAGTGGTGCCGCGCCTTCTGCCTCATGCGCGACCCATACATGAAGTTGTAACTGTTGATGTATTTATTCCGGGATGCCCACCTTCCGCAGACGTAATTTATACGGCTGTGACTGCGCTGCTGGAAGGAACGCACCCTGATATTAGCGCGATAACGCGCTTTGGAGCGTGAGTATGGCTGCGACTAAGACACTCACCATCGATCCGGTAACTCGCATTGAAGGGCATTCCAAGATTACGCTGCATCTCGACGAAACAGGCCGTGTAGCAGATGCACATTTCCATGTAACGCAGTTTCGAGGCTTTGAAAAATTCTGCGAAGGGCGGCCGTATGCCGAGATGCCATCGTTAATGGCGCGCATCTGCGGCATCTGCCCAGTCAGCCACTTGATTACCTCCGCAAAGGCCTGCGATGCGCTACTCGCTGTGCGCATTCCGCCTACGGCAGAAAAGCTACGGAAATTGATTACGCTTGCACAGGTAGTGCAATCGCACGCTCTCAGCCTCTTCCATCTCTCGTCTCCGGATTTGTTGCTGGGTATGGATGCGGACCCGGCCAAGAGTAATCTCTTTGGCGTATTCGAGGTTGAGCCGCAACTAGCACGTGATGGCATTGCTCTGCGTAAGTTCGGCCAACAGATTATCGAGCGACTGGGCGGCAAGCGAATTCATCCGGCATGGGTAGTACCTGGCGGAGTAAGCGATCCGCTCTCGCAACAGAACCGCGACAGCATCCTTGCAGAAATTCCTGAAGCGCTGAAGATCACACAGCGCAGCATGACGTGGCTGAAAGGCGTTGTAGAGAAGTTTGCGAACGATGTGGATTCATTTGGAAGCTTCCCTTCCCTGTTCATGGGAATTGTCAATAGCGATGGAAACCTTGCCTTCTATGATGGCAAGCTGCGTTTTACAGATGCGACAGACACAATCGTCGCCGATAGGCTTGAGGTAAAAGACTACGCAAAGTTCCTTGGTGAAAAAGTTGAACCGTGGAGCTATCTCAAATCTGCCTATTATGTACCGCAAGGATTTCCTGATGGCATGTATCGCGTAGGCCCCCTCGCACGGCTCAATGTTGTGCAGAGTTGCGGCACACCTCTTGCCGACGCTGAGTTGCAAGTGTTTCGCAAAGCATACGGCAAGACTACACTGAGTTCATTCCATTACCATCATGCGCGGCTGATTGAAATCCTTTACTGCATTGAGAGGATGGAAGAGCTACTGAATGATTCAGACATTCTCTCCACACATGTGCGCGCCATTGCAAGGCCCAATGCGTTTGAAGGAGTCGGTATCGCAGAGGCTCCGCGAGGAACGTTGCTGCATCACTACAAAATTGATGAACAAGGGCTGATTCGTTGGGCCAACTTAATCATTGCAACTGGACAAAATAACCTGGCAATGAATAAAAGTGTTTTGCAAGTAGCGCAGCAATATGTGCATGGCGAAAAAATCACACACGGAATGCTGAACCGCGTAGAAGCTGTGATTCGCGCCTATGATCCATGCTTGAGCTGCTCCACGCACGCAGCCGGACAGATGGCGCTCAAAGTCCAACTGCTTGGGCCAGACGGAAACATGCTGGATGAAGTGGTGCGTTAATGGTGGGTGCTCTCGTAATCGCCTACGGCAATCCGCTGCGCGGAGATGACGGGGCTGCCTGGGTTGTTGCCAATCAGTTGCAGTACCTTGCACCTGACTCTGTACAGATTCAATGTGCGCATCAGCTCTCGCCAGAATTGGTAGATTACATGCACGATGCGGAGTTAGTTGTTTTCATAGATGCAACGGAAGGCGGTCACGCCGGCAATGTGCAGTGCGTCCCGCTAATTGCAAGATCACAGGCTACACGCTTTTGGCACCATATCAATCCTGAAGAATTGCTGGCGCTGTGCAACGCGTTATATGCAAAAAGTCCTCAGGGATTACTTGTAACCGTGTGCGGCGAACAGTTTAATTACGGGTTTTCCCTCTCTTCTTCCGTTGAGAACGCTATTCCAAAAGCCGTCACAGAAATATGCACATTGCTTGCAAACAGCGGCATTCAGATGCGCTCAGCTCTATTTCGCTGACGGATTTGGAAGAAAGACGGGAGGCGTCTTATCTGTGGCAAATCTCCAACCAGTCAGATATGCAAGCTGAAGAATCTTAGTCATTTTGGCAAAGTCAATCTTCTCGACTGTATCCGTTGTGTGATGGTAGTCAGGATGAAACCCGGTGAACCACCAGAACGCAGGAATCCCCTTGAGCACAAATGGGAATTGGTCCGAACGGAAGAAGACGTTCAGCACTGAGTCGTGATCGAAACGATGGTCCAAATCAAGACCGACACTCTTATTTTCTTCTTCAATCACACGCTCATACTCGGGAGAGTACAGAGCGCCAATGAGGTTCAACCTATTGGACGTGTCTGCAGGAATTTCAATCAGTCCATTCGTCTGTGGGCTTGGCTTTTCATCGCGTCCGATCATGTCAAAATTGATCTGCGCACGCGTCGCAGCAAGCGGCCGCAGAGGATGCTCAGCCATCCAGTAGGCTCCAAGTAGCCCCCTCTCTTCTGCAGCGAAGACCACAAAGAGAATGCTGCGTTTAGGCCGTGTCGGATTGGCAGCAAACGCATGAGCCAGCGTTACCACGCCAACAGTTCCAGAGCCGTTATCATCTGCGCCATGCCATATTTCAAGGCAGCCGGGACCGGCGGGAATCTCGCGGCTTAGCTGGTCAACACCAGTCTTTCCTTCCGGGCACGGAGCTTCGCCATCATGATCGTGGTGCGCCGTGATTAACACCGTCTCCGCCTTGAGGCGCGGGTCGCTTCCTTCAAGTAATCCAGCCACATTGGCTGTCTCGGCCACACGCTCGCTCGCATTTCGCATGTGCAGAGTAACGGTCGCTCCCTCAATGGCCCGCGATTGCGGTTTCAGTTCTCCATCGATTTTCGATTGCAGATCGGAAAGAGTGACTCCGGTACCAGAAAAAATTTCCCGCGCAACTGCGTCTTGTACGGTCACAAGAGGGATATGTAACTCATCGTCTTCAATGGCCTGCGTTGCCAAAGGCACTGCGCGTGTAATCGATCCTCCAATTCGAGAAGCACGCTCTGCATTGGTAAGATGATGCCGGTTTGGCTCAGCAACCAGAATGGCAGCAACTGCTCCATGCGCCTGCGCATTCAGCAGCTTCACACGAGAAGTTGCATAACGCGTTAATCCCGTTCCATTGAAAATAGATTTCGGATCATCTTCCTGTGGTTCATGGTCAAAGACCAGGGCAATCTTCCCCTTGACGTCCAACCCCGCATAATCGTCATAGCCTAGCTCCGGCGCAGTAATGCCAAAACCTGCAAAAACGATCGGCGCTGTAAGATCCACAGCATTCTTATAGCTGCCAAAAGCTTCGGGGGCGTGATAGACCTTCGTTTCTCCGCCATGCGAAAGCGCAAACGAAAACGCTGTCCTATCCGCTCTAAATTCGGCCAACTTAAACCGTTGAAGATAGCTTGACTTGCCCGCAGCATCTTTTGCTGCCGGACACAACCCCGCTTTCTGGAACTCCGCGGCTATCCAATCGATTGCCTTCTCGTCTCCTTGAGCGAGGCTTAGGCGTCCTTCCAACGCATCCGACGCCACATAGGTCAGGTCTCGTTTTAAGGTCTCAGACTGAATCGTTTGAAAGCCTGTTTTCAACGACGCAGGAACACCGCTTGTCTGCGCCGACACTAAGGCGCTCATGGCGCCAGCCAGTCCCACAACCCACAATGAACGCATCATGACAGCGATACTAACGTACCGACGACAAATTCGTGACGATTGCCGCAAATTTTTCTGCGGCAACCCTTATCATCTATACGAGCTTAAGCAGACTGGACTGCGAGCTCTAGCTGAACGCTAGCTTCTTCAAGCCCCTGTGACTGCGTACGTAAATGTACTGTCCCGCCATCTTTTCCGATAGGACGCACCACAACCAGGCACGAGCCATGAAAAGTATTGCAGTGTGGCTGACGGAAGCTTGCAACATCTTTAGGGCTTGCGCTTCCCACTGCTGCAATTTCAGCATTACCCGTTACTTCAAACGAGACAGGGACCACCGCATCAGGGATAGGCGTGCCCTCCTCATCGACCACCGTTACCATCACATAGCTAAGATCGCCGCGGTCCGCTCTTATCGTAGAGCGGTCAGGCGTCAGCATAAGCTTGCGCGCCGCGCCAACCGTTTTGAAAGTAACCTCTCCAATCGGCTGCCCGGACTGATAAGCCTCGGCTCGCAATTCACCAGGGCTATAAGGAACGGAAAATTCCGCAACAAGCGCATCCTGCTCCACAATTTTCTGAGAAGCCACTTCCTTACCATTCAGGCGAAGCCGCACTTCATCGCCACGCGTGTAAACGCGCACCTTCATGGGGAAATTCTCGAACCCCGGCCATGTCCAACTGCGGAGCTCGTCGCTCCAGCCCCACATGCTGATCTGTTCCGTCCAGCGCTCTGGCACGGGCCTTTGCACAGCCATCTCTATCTTGCTTTTACGCCACACAACATCGCGAAACCACGACTGAGGTTTCTTGTTGCCAATCAGGTCAATGTCGCCGCAATAAGAATTAAACCAGGGATAGGGCATAGAAAAGCTATCTGCCCCATCAGCATTTCTAATGGTGGCGTGGCCTATTCCGGATTCCCCGAGATAATCCATCGCCGTCCAGACAAAATCGCCTATCACGTAGGAATTAGCCTCAACAGCGCGCCAATTCTGGAATGCCTGGTTTGGAAAGGATTCCGTCCCCACCATAATGCGGTCTGAAAATTTCGCGTGGTCTTTTTCATACTCGGACCACTGGTAGTTGTAGCCGCCAACATCCAGATACGTGAAAGCTGGCTGCAGATCCTGCCAGGTTTGTCCCGGATGATCCCACGGATGACAAATCGCAGCAGTAATCTTGCGCGTGGGGTCGAGCTTATGAACGTAGGCCGCTAAATCCTTACCAATTTCAATGCCGCGCGGCTCTGCACGCTCGTTAATTTCGTTGCCGATACTCCACAGGATGATGGAAGGATGATTACGGTCGCGCACAATCATGCTTTCCAAGTCGCGCTGCCACCAGTCGTTGAAATACAGATGATAGTCTTCAGGGTTCTTATTGCCGGACTCCCAGCAATCAAACGCCTCATCAATCACAAGCATCCCAAGCCTGTCGCACGCATCCAGAAAATCGCGCGACGGCGGGTTATGGCTTGTGCGAATTGCGTTGTAATTGTTTGCCTTTAGAATTTCGATACGGCGCTCTTCGGCCCGCGGAATAGACACTGCCCCCAACAGGCCGTTGTCGTGATGCACACACCCACCGCGCAGCTTAATGCTTTCTCCGTTAATGCGCAGGCCGCTGGTTGCATCTATTTCAACCTTCCGCACGCCTATGTTTACGGATGCGGCGTCCACGACCTTGCCACCGGCTTCGACCAGAGCTTCGGCACGGTACAAATGAGGATCTGCTGGCGACCAAAGCTTGGGGTTCTTCAACTCCAGTATGCAAACAGCGACGGCAGGCTCGCTTGTAGTAACAAACACAGACGATTGCGACTCTGCGACTGCAACTCCCGTAACATCTACAAGCCGCACTCTAACATTGATGCGCTTATTCGTTGGACTGCCGTTCTTCACCGTAACTTCGGTATGGACTTGTGCCAGCCTCTTCGATACCTGCGGATAGGTCACATAGACACCGTGTGCGGGAATGCGTATTTCCCCAGCGACACTCAGCCATACTTTTCGAAAGATTCCGGAGCCGGAGTACCAGCGGCTGTTGCGGCCAGTATTTTTTACTCGTACCGCAACAACGTTGTTTTTATCTTTTAAAAGCGCGGTCACATCATGGGCAAATTCGGTATAGCCATAAGGATGGTTCCCAAGGTGTACGCCATTCACCCAGATATCGGAGTTCATGTAGACACCTTCGAAACGCAGTTCCACCTTTCCCCCCGTGGGAATTTGCGGCTTTTCAAATGTCTTGCGATACCAGCCGGTTCCTCCCACAGTCCATCCTGTGGCTCCCTGCCCTTCACTCGCATACATGTCAAACGGCCCTACACGAACCGGGGCAGTACCTTCCGTCCACACAGCGCCTTTACCGCTATCCAGCTGCGCAGGAATATCCTCAATGCTCCAATCATGCGGAACGTCGAGTGTTCGCCACTTCCCATCCTCAAAACTGGCCGCCTCCGCGCCAGCTGCATCCCCCCGATAAAATCGCCAACCGTCATTAAAAGGTTGCACACGGCTGGCATTCTGCGCATAGTCTATCGGCCAGGATGGATTCAAACCGTCCTTAGGCTCGCTCGCCATTCCGGTCCCGGACAAAATCGCCGCTGCTGCCGCGCCAGTTATACCCTGCAACGCCTCTCTTCGCGTCAACTCTAACTTGCTTGCTCTCACGTTCTTTCTCCACACTGCGTAACGGAATGCCCCGGCGGATGGCACACGATTGCCTGTGATCCCCCCGATCAGGCCACTTTGAGCCATCCTCATTCGACTGCATCATGGACGAGCCAAAGTAATACTACGTCTGGCCTGATTTGTCTATTTGAATTCCACTAAAGCCATCTTTTGCCTGACTTTCCAAGTAATTTAGACGCTGCCGTGGGTGTATTGATGCAAGTATCCTCGGCTCGTGGTTCTATACTGGCGCTAACTAGAGTCGTGCTCTCCGCCAGCTTCGAGCAGCCTCTCCCTGCGACAAAGCCACGAAATCACGCCAGGAACGCACTCCTTTAAATATGCGGACCGTCCGCAACGCGCCGGTGTGTCCAGCGCCACAGTGTCCCGTGTGTTGAACAGCTCCGGGCCGGTGAAAGAAGAAACTGCCCGCCATGTGCGCCGAGTCTTGGAAGAACTCAAATTTATTCACAACCCAAGCGCACAACGCTGAAATATGGCCGCAGCAACACGTATGGTGTGATTATCCCTGACATGACCAATCCATTCTTCCCGGAGTTTCTACTCAGCCTGGAAGATATTTTCGTGGAAAATGACTTTGAACTGCTGATCGCCACAACCCAGTCGAGCGAAGCAAAATTCGTAAGCTCCGTGCGCAGAATGTTGATGCGGCGAGTAGACGACGTATTGATTATGGCATCTGAGCTGGAGACTCGTGTAATTGAACCGCTGTTCGATGATCTGATTCCGATTGTGACCATTGACCGCCGGCATGTGCAGGAAGGCACAGGAGATGTAGGAATCGACTTTGAAGATGCCTACCTGCAAGCAGTTAAGCAAGCTTGGGCACAAACAAATCGGCTTTATTGGCGGTGCACAAAAGATTCGGACATCACGAGTACGGCAGCGCGCACTCCAGTGGCTTCTGACCATGGCTGTGGCGCTTGCTGGCCTCGCTCTGCTTATTGGCCTTCTTACGCCGCTTGCAGGTGCAGGCCTCACGATCGGCGGCCTCGTAAGTTGCATCAACCAGTTGCGCGCAGAGGAGTCTGTCAATTCTGTTGATTTTTCTGCCAGCCTTCACCTCACAATAATTTCCCTTGCCCTTGTCCTGCTTAGCCCCGGTGCCTTCTCGCTCGATGCGCGCCTCTTTGGTCGCCGCGAGATTATCATCCGCTAGACTTCGCAGTAGTCTTTCAACATCCGCGACGAATCCTCGAGTCAAGTGCGCCACCAAGCAAACAGCCACAAGCAACGATCGGGAGGTGCAGTGGCGTTTGGCTCGCCGATGTCCAATTCAGCCAATGCCGCGGACGGCAATTTCCCGCCAATTTCGGGAAGTTCTACCATCAGGCCATACATAAAAATCTATTGTTCTTGACGAAGACATGTCTGCTCGTTATGCAGGATATGCAGGATCTGTCAACGATTTACAAATAATCGATTCGCGACTCCAGACGGCACATCGCAGGGCGTCAATGGCTTTCATGTACTTAAGCATGGAAGAGGAAATTCGTTGCCCGCCAGGGCAATCCGAGCGCGACGACCGTCTCGCAATGCGGAAAATTACATACATTTTGTATACAAATTGTCGGAATTAACCCTTGATCTTGATCATATTTCGTGAAATTATCGCCAACATCCTTGACACGCAGAGAGACGGCCTTGTCTTGAAATTTGCGCCTTGTGACTCGTGTCACAGAAAGAGCAATACAGGAAGGGAGAAGTCGTCATGAGGCTGTGGTCCTGTTGTAAAGACGGGAAAGCTCGGAATGTATCGCTTCTTGCCATGGCGGTAATTGCCATGTACGCAACGGGTTGCAAGACTACCTCCCCGGTCGTGAGCTTTCGCGTCACCATGCCGAAATCCGTCCATAGCTCCCCGGCTGACGGTCGGCTACTGCTGATTCTTTCTAAAGATGGCTCCCGCGAGCCGCGCATGCAGGTCAGCAACAACGCGCTTACTACCCAGCAAATCTTCGGAAGAAATGTGGATGGATTGCGGCCAGACGGCACCGCTGTTCTGGATGCGGACGCTATCGGTTATCCACTCGACAGCCTGAAGCAAATCCCAGCCGGAGCCTATTATGTTCAAGCCGTATTCAATGTTTACGAGACCTTTCACCGCGCCGACGGAAAAGTGCTCAAGCTGCCAATGGATCACTGGGAGGGGCAGAACTGGAGCACCAAATCTGGCAATCTCTATAGCTCACCACGCCAGATATGGATTGACCCCAAGGCCGGCGGCAAGATAGACATCTCCCTCGACAAGGTGATTCCTGAGAAGCCGTATCCAAAGGACACCAAGTACGTCAAATACATTCGCATCCAGAGCAAACTGCTCTCCGCCTTCTGGGGTCGCCCCATGTGGCTGGGCGCTTTTGTAATCCTTCCCGAAGGCTACGATGCCCACCCGGATGCCCACTACCCGTTGATCGTCAATCCAGCGCATTTCCCCACGAAGATCACTGCCTTCTCCGATATACCTCCTGACCCCACACTCCAGGATGGCGACAACGCACCCGGCCCAGAAGAAGGAGGCCTGGGACCGTTTGCGGCAACCTCAGCCAAGTATGCCTACGAGTTCTATCAATATTGGAAGAGCAGTAAGGCACCCCGCATGCTGTTCATGGCCATCCAGCACCCCACGCCTTACTATGACGACTCCTACGGCGTGAACTCTCCAAATGACGGCCCTTACGGCGACGCCATTACCCAGGAACTTATTCCCGAGGTCGAAAAGCGTTTCCGCGGCATTGCTCAGCCATGGGCTCGCGCGCTCACGGGCTGCTCGACCGGAGGCTGGGAAGCTCTGGGCATGCAGGTAATGTATCCAGACTTCTACAACGGAACATGGGCAGGTGCTCCCAGCCCCATCGACTTCCATTCGTGGCGGTTGGTAAACATCTATGCCAACAAAAATGCCTACTATGACGAAGGCCCTTGGGGACATGTGCCGATTCCGGGCATTGGAAACCCTGGCCCCGGCAGCCTGACGCAGAAGCTTCCTTCTGCCCGCATGGAAGACAACCAGGTTGCGACCACCATGGAGCAGGACAACCGCATTGAGTTGGTAGTCGGTGACCATGGCCGCGGAGCCGGACTATGGGACGGGATGCAGGCCGTCTTCGGGCCAGTTGGGCAGGATGGCTATCCCGCCATGATCTGGGATAAGAAAACCGGCGCAATCAATCCCGAGGTGGCGAAGTATTGGCAGGATCACTCCGATCTGGGACACATTCTGGAGCGCGACTGGCCCACGCTGGGCCCCAAGCTGGTGGGGAAAATCCACCTGACGGTGGGCACAAGCGACCAGTGGTATCTCGCCAATGCCGTTCGCCGCGTAGACAAGATTCTGCAAGCTACCAGGAATCCTAACTACGGCGGCAGTGTTGAGTACGGAGACCGGTTCGTGCATTGCTGGGTTGGCGCGCCTGACGAACCCGAAGCAATGTCTACGCGCACGGTATACGAACGGCAGATGCCGGCGATGGCGGACCGCATGCTGAAGACAGCGCCCTCCGGTTCCGACGTGAAGAGCTGGAGGTACTAACTCCCATGCGTCCAGAAGCGGCGGAAGTAAGCAGTGCAGGTAGCAAAAGCGTGGAGAGGAGATTGGCGACCATGAGGTCCGAGTCGAGCTGGGGAAAACGTAAGTGTCGTTATGCACTGCTGTCACTTTGCGCGTTGCCGCTGTTAGTGGCCGGTTGCCATCAACATTCCACTGCACGCTTTCGTATCACAATGCCGAAATCGTTGCGGTCAACAGCAGTCGATGGGCGCATGCTGCTTGTCATCTCCAAAGACGGGGGCAAAGCGCCGCGCATGCAGGTGAGCGACGATGTGCTCACTACGCAACAGTTGTTCGGTGTAACCGTGGATGGCCTGCAACCGGATGCTTCCGTTGTTGTGAATGCGAATGCCCTCGGCTATCCCCTCGACAGCCTGAACGACATACCGGAAGGCGACTATTACGTTCAAGCAGTGCTCAATATGTATGAGACCGTTCATCGCGCCGACGGCAGGGTGCTCAAGCTGCCCATAGACCACTGGGAAGGACAGCAGTGGAACATCAAGCCGGGAAACCTGTATAGCACGGCGCGCAAAATCCACGTAACTCCGGGAAAGACTATCGATATCTCCCTCGACAAGATTATCCCTGAGCTGCCTTATCCCAAAGACACGCCGAATCTGAAATACGTTCGTATCCAGAGCAAGTTGCTTAGCGCCTTTTGGGGCCGTCCTGTAGGGCTGGGCGCGTTTGTACTGCTCCCACCGGGATGGGATACGCACCCCAACGCGCACTATCCGCTGGTCATCACTCCAGCTCACTTCCCTACCACTCTTGCCGGCTATCGCGAAACCCCGCCAACTCCCGATATGAAGGGCGTGCCGCGGGCTATGGCCGACATGGCCTACAAGTTCTATCAGGACTGGACCAGCGGCAAGGTTCCGCACATGCTGATTATGACGATTCAGCATGCAACGCCTTACTATGACGACTCCTATGGCGTAAACTCTCCGAATAACGGCCCATACGGAGATGCGATTACGCAGGAACTGATTCCCGAGATTGAAAAGCGATTTCGCGGCATAGGGCAGCCGTGGTCACGCATGCTGAACGGATGCAGCACTGGCGGGTGGGAAGCGCTCGGCATGCAAATCAAGTATCCGGACTTCTATAACGGGGAATGGACCGGCGCTCCGAGCCCTATCGATTTCCGCGCGTGGCGTCTGGTCAACATCTACTCCAATAAGAATGCCTACTTCTACAACGCACCTTGGGCGCTCGTCCCCATTCCCGCCATTGGCAATCGCGGACCGGCCACAGTGGCGCCCGCCGATCGAATGGACGACGACCGCGTAGCAACAACAATGGAGCAGGATGATCGCATTGAACTCGTGGTGGGCGATCATGGCCGCGGCGAGGGGCTATGGGATGGCATGCAGGCCGTCTTCGGGCCGGTAGGTGCGGACGGTTACCCAGGCATGATCTGGGATAAGAAAACCGGCGTGATTAATCCAGAAGTGGCAAAGTACTGGCAGGAACATTCCGACTTGGATTACATCATGCGCCGCGACTGGTCAACGCTAGGGCCAAAGTTGGTAGGCAAGATACACCTTGCGGTAGGCACCCAAGATCAGTTTTATCTGGCAAACGCGGTGCGCTATACCGCAGCCTTCCTCGAAAGCACAAAGGACCCATATTACGATGGCACCGTCGAATACGGAACGCGGCAAATTCACTGCTACTGGGGTGGCGATCCTGCCTTGCCGGGAACGACACTTCGCGGGCAGGTCTATCAACGGCAAATGCCGCTGATGCAACAGCGCATGCTGAAGACCGCGCCCCCGGGAGCCGACACCACCAGTTGGCGATATTAACAATCGGCAGCCAACCCGAAAGCAATTAGATCGAGGTTCAGCAATACACTTCCGCACAGGCTGAACCTCGACGCCTGCTCTTATAGAAAGAGAAAGATATATCCGCTTGGGAATTACACTCTGAGAGCTATTCGTGGATCAGCGCTTTGCCCCGTGTTTCAGGCAGAAGAAAGACACTGAGCGCCATCAGCACATAAGCAGACGCCGAAAAGAGTGCAATCGCCGGCCCCAGGCTCATGCTCGCACTGAAGTGACCAACCAGCGCTGGGAAAAGCGCTCCTACGCCTCGTCCGAGGTTATAAGCAAACCCTTGGCCTGAGCCACGAAGCGATGTCGGAAACAACTCCGTGAAGAAAGCCCCCATAGGGCTGAACGAACCTGACGGGAAGAATCCCAACGGAAATCCAAGAAGCATGATGACCCAGTTATCCGTCGCGACAACCATATATAAGACAATCGTGACGAAAGAAAGCGCAGCAAAGATCACGAGAGTCCATCTGCGGCCCAGCGCATCTGCCAAATGCGCACTGGTCATATAGCCAAAGAACGAACCAGCGATCACAATCATCAGATAACCGCCAGTGTGCGTCACGGAAAGCCCACGCGAATTCAGGTAGAGAGGCAGGAAAGTATTCACCGCATAGTAGCCGCCCTGTGCACCCAGTGCGACCAGGGAAGCAAGTAACGTCGTACGCAGAATGCCAGCGCCAAATATCTTAAGAAAACCCGCTGCCGGCTGTTGCGATGATTCACGATGCTGCATAAACAGCGGCGGCTCTGCAATGTGCTTCCGCACCCATACCGCAATAATCGCCGGCAGCAAGCCTATCCAGAACATCGCTCTCCATGCAATTGCAGGAGGAAAAACAACGAAGAAAATCGTATAGAACAGGGCCGCCATTCCCCAGCCTATCGACCATCCCCCTTGTACTACCCCCACGGCACGGCCACGGTACTCGGCTCGTACAACTTCCCCAATGAGCACAGAACCTACAGCCCACTCCCCGCCAAAGCCGAGCCCCTGGAGTCCTCGAACAATTAGCAACTGCGTAAAACTGTTCGTGAATCCACTCAGAAACGTAAAGAAGGCAAACCAGAGAATCGTAATCTGGAGCACGCGCACGCGGCCATAGCGATCAGCAGCAAGTCCGGCAAGCCAACCACCCACAGAAGAAAGAAGCAGCGCAGAAGTGCTCAGCACGCCAGCCTGCTCCTTATTGATGTGCCAGAGCAGAACCAGGCTGGGAAGCACAAAGCTGTAGATGGTCACGTCCATGCCATCCAGCATCCAACCTGCAAAAGTCCCAATGAGCGTGGACCGCTCATCGGCGCGCAGACGTGTAATCCATACGCCGGACGCTTGGTTGTTGGTGATAGAACTCATCCGCTCTCCAATCCAACTGCGACGCTTTAACCTCGCTCATCTTCAAAGGAGGCTTCTTCTCTACATGGTTGTCGAGAGGCTACAATCAATCCTCAGCCACAATCAGACGCTTTGGCTCGCTGCTGCTGCTACTCGTTACTTCCCCAGCCACCGCCACCCGGCGTTTCTATCCTGATAACTTCATTCTTTTTCAGATACAGTGTGCATTTGCCCGGCAGTTCAGTCTGGGTTCCGTCAACGGCAATAAGAGCAGCCTTCCCTGAGGCTCCTCCATCTCCACCGGCCAACCCATACGGTTGCAGCTTTCTGCGGTCGCACAGGAGAGTCACTTGAGCAGGCGTAAGCAACTCAATCTCACGAACAAGACCATCCCCACCCTTGTATTTACCCGCGCCGCCAGACCCACGGCGATAGCCGTAAGACCGCACGCGGAATGGATAGGCATATTCAAGCGCTTCAATAGGAGTGTTCAAGGAATTTGTCATATGGCAATGAATGCCATCAATACCGGGCATGCCGGGACGTGCACCCATGCCTCCGGCAGTCGTCTCGTAATACGTGAACGGAACGTGAGTGCGATGATCCACGCCACCAATCGTGAGGTTGCTCATAGTGCCATAACTAGCTGCCGGAACACGGTCAGGAGCGGCTTTAGCCAGCGCACGCAGGAGAGTGTCGGTAATTCTCTGGCTCGCCTCAACATTGCCACCAGCCACTGGCGCGGGCAGAGTCGCGTTCACAATCGTCCCAATAGGCAACGAAAGGTTCACCGCATTCATGATGCCCGCTGTCGCCGGCGCATCATCACTCAACAGGCAACGCAGCATATAGAAACAAGCCGAATACGTAATGGGATAGACCGCATTCACACTGCCGCGCACCTGCGGAGACGAACCACTGAAATCAATCTCCACGGAACCCGTATCGGGATGAAACTGAAGCGAAACAGCAATCCGTATCAGTTCATCCGTTACTCCATCTCCGTCAAGAAAATCTTCCGCCTCAAAGGTTCCGGCAGGCATTTTGCGAAGCTCTGCTCGAATCAGTCGCTCGGAATAGGCAATCAGCTCGTCCGTCAAAGCATTGACCTTAGCTAAGCCATACTTCTCGACAATCTCCTGAATGCGCCGCGCACCTACACGGCATGCGCCAATCTGAGCAGCCAGGTCTCCTTTGCGTTCTTCCGGAGTTCTGACATTGGCCAGAAGGAGAGACAGAACTCCCTCTTGTATCTGGCCTTCTCGAATCAGAAGGATCGGAGGAATACGGATTCCTTCCTGATAAATCTCCTGTGCCGGTCCCATCGATCCCGCATACATTCCACCTACATCAGCGTGATGTGCTCGCGAAGCAGCGTAGAAAGCGGGCTTGGGATCATCTCCCATGAAGATAGGCAGTACCAGCGTGATGTCAGGAAGATGCGTTCCACCTGCATACGGATCATTCAGGATCGCAATATCGCCTTCCTTCATCTGAAGGTTATCCACCACTGCCTTAACAGACATCGGCATAGCGCCCAGGTGAACTGGCATGTGATCGCCCATCGCGATAACACGCTGCGCGCTATCAAACAGTGCACAGGAGTAGTCCCGTCGCTCTTTGATGTTAGGCGAGATGGACGTCCGTCGCAATGCTGCACCCATCTCTTCTGCAATCGAGTGAATGCTGTTCTGAAAGATTGCCAGTTCTATCGGGTCACGAATCTCGTCAACCAAACTCATCCGTGCACCTCGATAACAAGATTGCGAAACTCATCCACTCTCAGTACATCGCCAGGAGGCAGGATAGTTGCAGAACTATACTCAGAAACGATTGCCGGGCCAGCAAACGTATCCCCGGGTTTCAGCAATTCGCGATCATAAACGCGTGTTTGTTGGAACTCGCCATTGAAATAAACCTCGCGCATACCAATCAATGCGTGCTCTCCATTGCTTTTCTGCAGATTCTCTTTAGCAGGTTCAAAGGTTTCGGCTGACGCTGTCATTCGCACTCGCACGTTCACCACTTCAATCGAACGGTCCGTGCTGGAAAACCCATAGCGTCGCTGATGCAACTTGTGAAGGCTTTCAGCCATATCAGGACCATATGGAACATTCAGCTCATACCCCTGCCCCTCATAACGAAGATCGACAGTACGCATGGATACGCCCTTCAGCCCTTCCTCACGAAAATCCTCTTCGCCCTGCGCTTCAACCTCAAGAAAGATGCTTTCCAGCGGTGACGCAACAGGCAGCATGACCGTACGTGAATACTCACGCATCGTATCTGCCAAAAGAATGCCCACTGCAGAGAGCGCTCCAGGCAGGCTCGGCACCAGAACACGCGGAACTTTCAGAGCACGGGCAAGCGAACAAGCGTGAACAGGTCCGCCTCCGCCGAAAGCAACCAGCGTAAAATCGCGAGGATCATACCCCTTCTCAACCGAGACAACTCGGATTGCCTTAGCCATGGAAGTTTCAATAACCTGCAGAATGCCTGCCGCAAACTCTTCCACGCTGGCAATCTTGCCCTTGGATCTCTCCATCCAATGCCGCATACGAGCTTCGTCAAGCTTCATGCTTCCACCCAGGAAGCGATCCGTATCCAGCCTGCCCAGTGCGAGATTCGCGTCTGTCACTGTCGGCAGTTCTCCGCGCCCAAAACAAATCGGGCCCGGCGTAGAGCCTGCGGATTCCGGCCCAACTCGCAGCATTCCACCAGCATCGAAACGCGCAATCGATCCACCGCCCGCGCCTGCGGTATGAATATCAAGCATCGGAACGCCTATCGGCACTCCGGAAACCACAGACTCATTGCTGGTGTGCAGCCCTCCCGCTTCACCATCAATCAAGCACACATCCGTCGAAGTACCGCCCATATCAAAACCGATAATGCGGTGGAATCCTGCCATAGCTGCAAGCTTCTGCGCGCCGATTACTCCTCCGGCGGGCCCTGAAAGGACCGTGCGGACAGGTTCGGCTGCTGCAAGACGAGACGAGATAATACCGCCCGACGATTGCATAACTTCCAGGCGCGATCCTGCATATCTCTCTTTGACGCGATCTGCCAATGACGTCAAATAGCCGCCAACCTTGGGCGCAAGATAGGCGTTCGCTACAACAGTAGAAGCGCGTTCATACTCTCGGAACTCAGGAAGAATCCGGTGCGATATGGAGAGCGGCAACCCCAGCTTCTCAAGAGAAGCTGCAATGCGGCGTTCATTTGCAGGATTCGCAAAAGAAAACAGGCAAGAAAGCGCAATTGCTTCCACATTCGCATGCTGCACTGCCGCACAGAGTTCGTCGATCTCTTTCTCATCCAGCTCTGCGACAATCTCCCCTTCTGAAGTAACCCTCTCCGTGATGCCAAACCGCAGCTCCGGATCGACGAGGCACTCCGGCGCAGGCTGGAACCAGTCATACAACTTAGGGCGAGCCTGACGGCCTATAGAGATCGTGTCTTCAAAACCCTTTGTCGTCACAAATGCTATGCGAGCGCCCTTGCGCTCCAGCATTGCATTTGTACCTACCGTAGTGCCGTGGCGCACCAAAAGCTCTCCAGGAGAAGCAATTTGCTGCAGCCCGTTCAACACAGCCTCTCCCGGATCCGAGGGAGTCGAAAATACCTTTAGGACGACTAGCTTTCCATCTTGGAGATACACGCAATCTGTAAATGTACCACCGGTATCTATAGCAATCCCCATTGCCATGGGACACTCCTCCACATCTGCGTGTTCCGCTGAACAAAATCTCGCCTTAGACGAATTCCCAATTCGCCCATAACTAAACCATTCCCCGAGCTACATATTGACTACACGTTTCGTCATCTTGGTGGTGTGCCCGTATAGACACCGATTTCCGGATTGACTGTCCGCAGATCGATGTTCATACTCCTGCGTCTTGTATTCAGGAGATGCTCGCTGGCGCGTGTTCTTGCAAGCTCCGCATTGCCGGCCTTGATGGCGCGCACCAGGTCACGATGTTCCTTCACGAGTTCAGGGCCATAGGCATCCATCACAATCACCAGGTAGTAATAGCGCATCAAGCGCGTCTGAACATTCTGCACTACATCCAACAACGCCTGGTTGCGGCTTGCCGCCGCAATTGCAATGTGAAAGTTCCGGTTCCATTCCAAAAATGTGAAGTAGCTATTCTTCTGCCCCACCTTGTATTCATACGATCCCCATGATTCAATTTCCTTGATCTGCGCCTGGCTGGCACGCTCTGCCGCCATCGCTGCAATCGTAGGCTCCACCACTGTCTGCAGCTCGTCAAGATTGCGGTACTCCTCAATCGTGAGAGCAGGAATTGTGTAGCCGCGAAACGGAATCATTTGCATCAGCGACTCTTCGCACAGTTTGCGACAGGCCTCGCGCACCGGTGTACGGCTTGCGTCATACCTGGAACACATTTCCTGCTCTGACAGAGAAAGCCCCGGTTGCAGAGCGCAGGTAACGATATCTTGTTTCAGTTCCCGATAAATCCTTGCTGATTCGGTCATAAGGGCACCTTGTATATCAAGAGTATACAAAGTACCCATCTTCCCTCCGCACTCAGGTTACTGTCAAACCAGCCTTGCGACTGGCAATTCATCTGAATTTGCCTGAAAAGCACATGACTGATTGCTGCCGGAAACCTCCGTGCACCATGCATATGCAAGCTGAGTTACTTCTTTGCGGACTGTGCTGATCCAGCCTTGCTATCAAGCAGGTTTTCGTACATCAAAGCGTATGTCGCCAGCCAATGTGTCCCAAGGTAGCCGCCGAGGCCGATCTTGTCGTACCCCTGCTTGCCCGTAATCTCAGAAAAGCGATGGTAAACAGGCACTCTGGGATCTCCTTGCGGAAGCGAGCGGGCAATCCAAAGAAAGTCAGCCGCTCTCTGGAAGCTCAAGCCGATAAGATGGGCATTTGGCTGGCCTTCTTGCTCTGTGCCGGTTGTGTCCCGGTTATCGCCATGCAGCGCATCAATATCGGCTGCGTAGATCTGAAACTCGGGAGCATACACCGGGGGCAGAAACTCATCGAGCCACTTTGCATAAGCCTCCGGCTCCATCACACGCCCCATCAACGCTGCTTCGGTAAGGCACGGCGAAGCAAATTCATTGAACACTGGCTCCATAGCCACCGGGCAGTGCTTATCGTTCGAGAACAAGCGTAAGGCAGTTTCGCGCACAGCGGTCTCTAGTGCCGTATCGTGGGTTTGTGCTGTCGAATCCAGCACAAATCCCATATCCAAAGCAGTGTTCGGATGAAGACCAATGCGAATGGGATAGTTCAGGCTGTGAAGATAAGCGATGAACTGCTGGGTCATCCATGTCGCAAGAGGCTCAAGAACTGCAGTGCTTCTCTGCCCTTCAGGATCGTTCCATGATTTTGTTTCGCCATAGAGCTTAATCAGCCACGCATACCCATACGGCTTTTCAAAATCAGCTCCCAACCCCTGCAAATGCGTAAAGTACTGCAATTCTCCATCAATGTTCGGCTTCTGCAACCGGTATTGCAGATCGTTGCGAATGGCCGGCCCCAAGGTGATGGTCGGGTCCGACTTAATCAACGACACCATCATCCAGGTAGAGTTAACAGCGGAATGCCAGTCAAGGCATCCATAGAAGGCGCGATGCTTCTCATACTCTTCCGCGATGTGTGGCTTTCCATCACGCTGCCACAGGTAGCCGGGCGTATTTCTTCCCGGCGCGTGCGGATGTTCTTCGCAACCTAGAGGATTTGCTGCCAGTGCCAGCCGCTCCGTCTCGTTGTAGTCAGGAGGTGCAGCAGTCTTCATGGTCTTGTAATAAGCTGCAATCTTTGCGCTCTCATCTTTCTGAGCAAAAGCGGCCACGGAACTACTGAGAATGAAGAGAAATAACAATTTGGAGAAGGCGCGCATATTAATCCTGTTCTGTGAGGTGTCTGTTGTCTCATTCCCCATGTGTAATAGCCTCGTGCCTTATGGAGCGTCCGTTTCAGCAGCCAGGTCGTGCCCCTTCGGCTTGGGCGGAGGCGCCAACAACGCCGGTCCCTTTAATTCGTTTTCGTACAAAAGGGCATACACATCAATCAGGTGCCTTCCCTCATAACCAGAGATGCCCGCCTTGGAATACCCATTCTTGGCATTGATTGCCGCGAGGCGGCGCAATACCTCAACTCGCGCATCATCTTTAGGCAGGGCATATGCAATGGTTAACATCTGCGTTGCGCGTTGAAAGCTCAATGCAATCAGGCGCGCTCTTGCCGCTTCCTGAACCTGCACGTCAGGACCAGACGTGTTCGTATGGCTTACATCAATCTCTTTGGAATACCCCTGGAAGAGATCGGAATACACAGGCGGCAAAAAGCCATCCAGCCACTTAAGATACGATGCCTGATCCATTACTCTGCCCATCAATGCAGCCTCAGTCAGGCAGGAAGAGATCAAGTCGTTATTTTGCGGCTCAAAATTTACCGGGCAATCTTTGTCTTTCGAGAACAGCCGAATCGCTGTGTCATGAATTGCAGTCTTAAGCGTCTCGTTCTCTGAAAGATTCGCTCCATCAAGCGCCAGGCTCATCGCCCAGGCAGTGTTGCTCTCAACACCCGTACGTAACGGAAACTTAAGATCATAAAGAAAGAAGACGTAGCGTTCCGACATCCATCGGGCAAGCGGGGCAAGCGCCACTGACATCTTTCGGCCATCGGGCGTATACCAGCTTTTGCTCTCACCATAAAGTTTCAGCAGCCACGAGTATCCATAAGGACGTTCAAAGGCCATCCCCATGCCTTCACCACCGCCCTCACCGCCACCGGCAGGACGGGCAAAGAAGGCAACCTCACCATCCGTGTTCGACTTGCGAAAGTGTGTCGTGGCAATGTCCTTAATATCGGATGCCAGTGTAATCTTCGGCTCCTGCCGCAACAGCGAAACCATCATCCATGTTGAGGCAACAGAATCATGCCATGTCCCGCAGCCAAAGAAAGCACGGTTACGCTCATAGCCATCAAGCAATTCCGGAGCTTTCTGGAACGACCATAGATAGTTGTTGCGGTTCGATGGCGATTCCTGGAGATGATCCGCACAACCGATTCCCGATGTTGCTAATGTCTCCTTCTCTGCATCCCCGTACACCGCGGGCGGAACCGTGGGCAGGGTCTTGAGATAGGCTGAGACCTTCGCCGGATCACTCCCCTGGGCCGCAAGACAAACTGTTCCGGCAAGCCCAAGAAACAGCACACCACTCATCCATTTCATAAACATTCCTCAGTGAAAGCGCTGAAGGTCATACATAACAGACCTTCAGCGCCAGTTTCATGCTTACGCTAATGACGTCACCAATACTCATTACTTCGGTTGCAGGTTAGAAGGTAAATTTGGCTGCAAGTTCGCCAATCTGGACCGTATTGGCCGCAGTCGGAGCGCCAAATGTGTAAGAGACCGGCGAGGTTGTAACCGACGTGTAGTTCTCAGTGCCAAACAGGTTGAACGCCTGCCCAATGACTTCCAGCTTCATCCGTTCATGCTGGAAAACCGCTCTGGAGACGCGCAGATCAAAGTCCTTGTAACGGTTTGAGGCAACAGAATCCGCTCCAAGGTTAGTGGTCAGACAGTTCGGCGCTACTCCCGAGGTGGGATGGCAAGCAGTGTAGTAGCTTGTCGCCTTATACCCACCAGCAGGTGCATGATCGTTCAATTGTTGGCGATATTTGTTAATCGCATCCCAGTTGATATCGCGATTACCCTGGTCTCGGGTAGTGCCGGGAACATACTGCGCGGTTCCGTTAAAGTTCGGGTTGTAGGGCAGAACTCCGTAACCGTCATTCGGCTGCCCCGTAGTTGTCGAAGCATCTGCAGTGATCTGCGTAGTCGTTATGCTGTATGGCGTTTTGCTGCGGTACTGGAAGATACCGCCCACCAGAACCTTGATGAAAGGGATCTCATAAGTAGCGCTCGCAACAAACGCATGCCTCTGATCGATACTGGATGGTCCCCAATCCTGATTCAGATTGTTGTAGTTGACCGGCGCGCTATGCGGATTATTGTCCGACGCAGATGCGAGCGCATACGACACCGTGTACATGTACTTATGGGACATCCGCTTGTCGAGTTTGATAAACAGGCCCTTGTATTCACTGGCTCCAGTGGATGAATGCTGCTGGATCTGCGCCATCTGCGTATTGGGACGATGCAGAGTCAAACCGACATAGTTAGCCGGCAAGTTCCGGTCATACACTTTGTAATCACGAAGGCCGCGATCGTAGAGTCCATCGATGGACAGGGACATCGTATCCGTCAACTGCCGGCTATACCCCAGGCTGAACTGTTGAAGATAAGGATTGCTCAGCGTAGGAGACAGAATCGACACATTTGTGTTGGCTGTGGAAGAGCAGAAGCTCGTCACGCTCTGACCGCCATATGGATTCGGATAGGGCACGGTGTTAGTTGAGGTCGAAGTCAGATTGATACTACATGCCACAAAATTGAGCTTTTCAGCCTCACTGAGCTCCGTCTCAATAAAGTTATAGAAAATGCCAAAACCTCCGCGGATCACGTCCTTACCCTTCATGAACGGATCATAGGCAAAGCCCAGCCTCGGTCCCACGTTATTCCAATCGCCGCGATCATGTGGATTCCCTTCATAAGGAATCGTCGGCTTATTGGGATTAGGCGTGTACGTATTCAGGAACGGCGATCCTCGCTGGAGATCATACCGAAGGCCAACGTTGAGCGTGAGATTCGGTCTTAGCTTCCAGCTATCTTCGACGTAATAAGCCTGCTGCGTAGACGGCAGGTAATAGAGCAGCGGAACCGCCGACTGGCTGAAACTTTGAACCAGTGTCGGATCAAGTTTCGATGTCGTTGCCGCTGTCGCATCAAATGGCTGATCCTTCGAGAAGGTGTAAGTGCCATTCAGATTGCTCGCCACGGCATCCGTATAAGGAACGTAGCTTACATCGCCACCAACCTTGATGGAATGCGCTCCCTGCTGAAGTGAGAGTGCATCATTGAGCTGCCAGCGCGATTCCACGCCATCAGCCGCGTAGTTATGTCCGTAGCTGAAGCTGGGAAACGAGTAGGCCAGAGTAATGTTCTGCGCATAGCTAGGCTTGAGGAAGTCTTCGGGCTTCTTCGGCGGAGGCGTATTCCAAGGGCCCAGCTCGTAGGAAATATACGCATACTGAAAGCGTGCTTCGTTCACCATCCTTGCCGTTGGCTCCCATGTATGGCCAAAAACATAAGCCTTGCGCGGGAACTGGCCGTCATAGCATCCGGTTGTATTTGTGCCACCGCAGCCTTGCGCCGTGGCCAGTTGCTCTTCAAAACCTACACGGAAAAAGATTTGCTGGTTGCGCGCCAGGTCATGATCGACTCGACCAACAATCAACTGGTCATGGCTAGGATTCTCGAATGTGCCAAGCAGTGAGGAATAGTATGTCGCTGCGGCTGAGCCGGCGGGCTCAAACAACGTCCACGACGTTGTCGCCTGCGTGCGCTCATAGGCACCGAAATAGTGCGTCCGATTTCTGAAGATCGGTCCCCCCACCGAACCGCCGTACTGATTGCGGTTATAGGTAGGATTGCCCGTGTTCTGCAGAGCTGCCGTCGCCGCCTGAAACTGGTTCGGAGCGGTCATTGCCGTATCGCGATAATACTCAAACACATCGCCATGGATCTGATTGGTACCGCTTTTTGTTACCAGCGCCGTGTAGCCTCCCATCGCCCATCCAAGGTCCGCGGGCATCTGCGCCGTATACGTCTTAAACTCGCCAACCGCATCCTCGGGAATGTTCTGGCGCGGATCGCCTTCCTCTGTCTGCTGATTGGAAACACCGTCCCAGGAAAATCCGTTGGCATAAAAGTAGACGCCGCCGCCAGTCTGCACATTGGAGTAAAAGCTGCGCGAACCAGATTGCGTTGTACCCGGCGTCAGCAACGACAGCGCCAGGTACTGACGATTTTGGATTGGCAGGTCGTTAATTTCTTCCTGCGTAACGAGTCCGCCCACGTCATTGGAAGTCGTATCCACGGCAGGAACCGTGCCGGTGACTTCTACAACCTCACTGGTGCCGCCGGCCTTGAGCGCAACATCTTGATTGACGTGCTGGGCAAGCTCAATCGTTAATCCCGTAATCGATTGCGGAGAAAATCCGCTCGCTGTAATACCAATGACGTAATGCCCAGGAGCGACTGTCGGGAAAGCATAGCGCCCATCGGAGCCAGTCTTGACGACGCGCTTATCACCGCTGTCGGCGTTCGAGAGCGTAACCTCCGCACCGGGGATTACTGATCCGGCAGAATCTTTAACAATGCCCTGTACATCCGCCTGACCCGACTGAGCATTGCCCACAACTGCGCTGATCAACAGGGCTAAAGTCACCAATACACTGCAACATAATTTCCGGACGGTCATCACCCCTCCTAAAACTCATGAAGCTACAAATTATGAAGAAATCTGTCTGACTGAACTGCGAGTACTGAAGGTTCAAAAACGGGGGAAGTGCGAAAGGAATACCTCCTTATATAGTTGTGTAAAGTTAGTGTCAATAAAAAAATTAAAGAAACTTTATCTGAAAATTATGCCCATATTTAGGCTATTTCCTAAGGTTTTTACTTCTCAATACCAAACCATAAGGATGACATAAACTTTCTTGTATACAATTTTTGTACATTGATTATGCATTGCAATATACGTGTGATACACAATCAATCAGGTTCTTCGATATTGAACAATCGATTCTCGCTAAGCACGCAGGTGGAGAGGCCCCCAAAAACAACCCGTAGCCCGCAACAGAACGTCGTGTAGTTATGACTCAAACGCCATTATGTCTCTGACGCACAAGACACGTTAGAAACTTTGCTTTACAAGTAGCTCATGGCCTTGAAAATCCCCTATGAGTTAGCGCGTCTAATCCGAGACCGGGCATATCAATCCGGCGCTTTAGCGAAAGCTGAACGCCGGATTGTTATTCTGCGACCGGCTTTGCAGGAGGCGGAGCAACAGCGCGACCTAGCCCAATCCTCCCTCGCCAAGATAGATGCCAAACTAGCCAAGTTTCCGTCTATTGATCCCACTGATATTCGCCCGATAGAAGCCCATCCTCGCCGCCTGGAATTGGTAAATGGCGCTTTTACGAAGGAGATCATCCGCGTTCTTAAAGAAGCTGGTAGACCGGTCAATACACAAGAGCTACAGACTCACCTGTTTCAGGTGTTTTCTATTGAGCGTGGTCAGACCCTAGAAGAGAGGGAGTGGCAACGACACAAGTTGACCAAGCGGCTGCGGGCTATGGCCGCAAAGGAAGCGGTGATCCGAGTTCACGATCCCAGAGACAACGGGGTTGGATTATGGATGTGGAATGGAAGATAGTTGAGTGCCCGGAAAGGAGGAAGGCCGATGTTGTCAGTCAACATCCGTGCCAACCTAGTGATCCGGCTCCGTTTGCGCTAGATCACATTGAGAAGCATATACTCTCTTGCTTTCCCCAGTCCCTTACTGCATTGGAGTGACTTGATATTTGCGGGCATAATTCAGCGCAGCTATTCCATCTGTCTTGAACTTCTTCATCAGAGTCTGCTTACCATCTTCTCTTTTCACTATGAATTGAACTTCAGCAAACCCTTCGTTACAGAGAATCGCATTCCCTTTGTCGCTGTGCCACGTCAAAACTGCATCCGCGAGTGATGTCCCGTTGGCGGGAGGCGTTGTAAACAGCAAATCCTCAGCATCATCTCCTCCCGTGGTTGTCTCAAGTCCCGGATCGACACCACTAGTCTGCATTGCTCCTTCAGATTCGTTTACTTTCTCCGCGAACTGGCGACGTGTTTCCGCAGTTTTCCCGGCATCCTGCATGAACATCGTGCAGGTAGTTTCTGTTGGTGTGGTGCTTGTTGCATCCTGTGTCGTCTCTGGAGGTTGAGGTGTAGTTGCTGATGCCTGGATGGCGACTGGCGCAGCTACAGGTTGACTTGTCACTCCCTGGTTGACTTGAGAATTACCGTTCCGAATCCTAAGTCCGACCACCAAAGCAAGAACAACTAGTACGCCGACCACGACGATTCCTGTCGTAGCCCTCCTATTTCTCTTCTTTTCGTTTTCTTCCACGCTATCCTCCTTAAAATCCCATCCGAATCATTGCCAAAATTCAGGCATACACGAACTTTCATCGGCAGAAAATTCAGATGCTGGAGTGATGGCAGCAGACATCTCCATTCGGCTCGGGAAGAAGATACGGGACTTGCGCCGCCAGCGCGGGTGGAGACAGATTGACCTTGCTGCTCACGCGGAACTCAGCAAGACGCATATCTGTGAACTGGAGACCGGAAAGCGGGAAGTTGGGCTCAAGACTTTGGAGCGATTGGCCGATGCACTAGAGGTCAAGATTTCTGACCTGATGAGAACCATCGGGCGGTAAAGGTTACAACTCATCAAATGCCCCGCTATCTCATTGTTTATGACGGTTCGAGCAAAGACACCGATTACAACGCACTCGAAGACAAACTTCGAGATATGAAAGCCAAGCACATTCAATACTCGGTTTGGGGCGTTCGTTCTGACGATACTGCCGCCACAATTTTTAAGAAAATCTGGCCGCTGTTGGATGACCCCGAAAACTCGCTAATAGTCGTACCCGCTGGTGAAGGCGTGGAAGAGCACTCCATAGAGTTATGGGGAGATGTCTAAGTTGCCGAGAATATGGGTTGCTCTGCACTTCCTTGCTCTCTAGGCAAGGAGTTCTTTACGCCAATTTCACCGTTCCCTTTGCGATAGGCTCCGATTACGCCGCCTAATCCGGTGTGCATCGTCGCCAACGCAGAGTGCTCTTCCTTGCTCTCCGGGAGAATCCACAGACCACCATCACGCCAAGTCACAACCATAAGTCACCTCTCTGTACAGAGAGGTGCGTAGTTACATCACTAGGATTTACTCTCGGAAGGGCTGCTAGGGAGCACCTGAAACAGAATCTCCGCCGCCCGCTTGTTCCCGTGCCCGTAATTCCACCAGTCCCGCGACTGACCAGAACCGAAAACCCTCCCCATCAGCATGGCGAACTGACTCCGGGTATCCTTCCGCCGCACATCCTCCCGCCATGCAATCTCACTGGCGTAATCCAGCATATACTTCGGTGTGATCCGGTGATAAACCCCTATGCAGGCCCGGCGCATTCGGGAGAAAAAGCTCTCCGCTTGATTCTGGTTGACTCCTGAATCCGTTGAAAACTCAACCGAGTGGTTCACGGTTTCGTGAACATACCCCAGATACTTGAGGTTCCCGTAGGCGGAAAGCTCATCCGAGCGAATGACGGAGCCCTTTTCGACCCACAGGCCGGACAGGGCCTCCAAATCGGCGGAGTTCTCGGATCGACAAACTGCCACCACCGTTCGCGCCGCCCCGAGTCCCTTTCCGGCATACTCCCGCAGCGCTAGGATGATGCGTCGATTGGGGTGATGAGGAAACTCCACGGACTTGAACTTCCGCCGATGCTGGACCTGATATTTCTTCGGAATCTCCGGCGTGGACGGTTCCGACTTCTTCCGGCCCTTTCGTGGGCGACCAGAGAAGTGGCCGCCGTCGATCTCCACGATCCCTTTCAGTTTTTTGGGAGAAACCGTCAGCATGATGGCTTCCCGGATTTTATGGAGCAGGGTGAAGGACGTGCGATATTGACCGCCGATGATACGGCGCAAGGCCAGAGCAGGAAGTCCCTTCTGGTTAATCAGGAAGGCGAAGATGGCCAAGGCCAGCTTCCGGTAACCGACTTTCTGGTCCGCAAACGGCGTTCGGGTTGTGACCGAGAAGGTGAAGAAGCAATGCTTGCATCGCCACTGACGGCGGCAGCGGATGTTGTAATGCTTGTCGATTACCCCGCACTCCGGGCATACCTGCTGTTCTCGACTTCCCCAACGCATCTCGGCGAGTAGCAGCCGCGCTTCCTCTTCGGAGAGCACGGCTACCTCGTGCAGCGTTAATGGGATGGCTGTTTTCTGGAGCCAGAAATGAGCAGGCATCTATGCGTCCTGCTCACATATTTGGGAGCCCAGTGCGGATCGGGTAAATCAGCTAGTTTTGTGCTTCAGAGACATAATGGCGTGACTCAAAAAGAAAGGCCCGCCAAAGCGGGCCTTTCTTGTACAGAAGTTGTAATTTCACTTTATGGACCAACGACATTCACCTCAATCCATAAGGCACAAATCAGTCCTTATGAGCAGCCCGAAGTGCTGCCGCACTCCATGCAGCGATAGCAGCTCCCATTGCGAACCATGATCGCGCCGCATGTACCGCAGCTTGGCGCATCCCCCATCTGGTACATGTCCTTCATGGCGTTCGCCGCCTGGTAGATGCCGCGGTCCTTGAGGTCCGGCACCTCAGCCGTACCAGCCGAAGCGCCCAACTCAGAAGCAATGCCACCCGCGGGAGCAGAAGTGCTGCCCATGCCCGTTCCACCCACCTGGTTCAGCTTGCGGGCAACTTCTTCCGCCAGCTTGCTCAACTGCTCCTGAGGAAGCGCCGTCTCAGCGGCAGGCTCCTCCGCAAGAATCGTCGGCGGAGCGGCAGGAAGCTGCGCAGCCTGCGGAGCGAGCCCCGCAAACAGCGTCAACTGCGTACCCGAAAGAAAGCGAAGGCTCAGCCAGCGGAAGATGTAGTCCATCAGGCTCTTCGCGTAGCCAATCTGCTCGTTCTGCGTCCAGCCCGAAGGTTCAAAGCGAGTATGCGCAAACTTCTCGCAAAGCACACGCAGCGGCACACCATGCTGTAGCGCAAGCGAAACAGCCGTCGCAAACGAATCCATCAAGCCCGAAACCGTGGAGCCTTCCTTCGCCATGCGAATGAAGATCTCGCCCGGCTCTCCCGTCGGATAGAGACCCACCGTAATGTAGCCCTCATGCCCCGCAATGGAGAACTTGTGCGTAACCGAAGCCCGCTCTTCCGGCAGGCGATGGCGCACAGCGCGAGGCGGCGCATTCAAATTCTGCTCAGGGTACACAGGCGCCGCCGGTACAGCCGTAGCAGCAACCGTCGGAATCGCCGCAGCCTTCGCAATCTCATCCAGCGACTTCTGGAACGAAGTGGCCGCCGCGGAAATCTGCTGCGCCGGAATCACAACCTTCTCACTAGCCTTGCCACTCAGCGCAACAACATCTGCCTCAGCCGGAGCCTGTCCCGCCGCAATGCTGGCAAGCACTCGCGCACCCGCCGCATCCAGAGCCGAAGGCTCCTTCTTCGTATCCAGCGAAGTGTTCAGCGGTTGCGTGCCCTTCGATCCGTCACGATAAATTGCCACAGCCTTGATGCCCTGGCGCCAGCTTTCCGCATACGCCTCAGCAACATCCTCCACCGTCGCTTCGTTCGGCAGGTTCACCGTCTTCGAAATCGCGCCTGAAAGGAACGGCTGCGTAGCGGCCATCATCTTGATGTGCCCCATGTAATGAATCGAGCGCGTGCCCTTCGCCGGCTTAAAGCTGCAATCGAACACGGCAAGGTGCTCTGGCTTGATGCTCGGCGCGCCTTCAATCGTGCCCGTCGCATCAATGTAGCTCACAATCGCGTTCACCTGGTCATTGTTGTAGCCAAGCTTAAAGAGCGCAGAAGGCACTGTGTTGTTGACGATCTTAATCATGCCGCCGCCAACCAGCTTCTTGTACTTCACCAGCGCCAGGTCAGGCTCAATGCCCGTCGTGTCGCAGTCCATCATGAAGCCAATGGTGCCTGTAGGCGCAAGCACCGTCACCTGCGAGTTGCGATAGCCATACTTTTCGCCAAGCGAAAGCGCCGTATCCCATGCCTCGCGGCTCGACTCAATCAATTGGTCAAGCTGCGGAACTACAAAGGGCTCGCTGCTGGTCTTGCTCTTGCCAATCTTGTTCACTTCCGCGCGGTGCATGCGAATCACATCGAGGAACGGCTCGCGGTTCACATAGAAACCGGGGCAAGCACCACCCTGCCGCTCAATCGAAGCCGTCAGCGGAGTAGCCGAACCAAGCGCCGGGCAAGCCCCAGCCACCACAGCCGACTGCAGATAAGCCTGGCCGCACATAATCGCCGTCAGCGCCGCGGCAAGGTCGCGTCCCGCATCCGAATCATACGGCAAACCAAACGCCATCAGCAGCGCGCCAAGGTTCGCATAGCCCAGACCAAGCGGACGGTAATCATGCGAGTTCTTCGCAATCGACTCCGTCGGGTAACCCGAGTTATCCACCAGGATCTCCATCGCCGTAATCACCACGGCAATCGCATGCCGATACGCGGCAATATCAAACACGCCACCGGCATTCACAAACTTCAACAGGTTGAAGCTCGCCAAGTTGCAAGCCGAGTTATCAAGGAACATGTACTCCGAGCAAGGGTTCGAAGCATTGATGCGCGCCGTGTTCTTGCTCGTATGCCACTTGTTAATCGTCGTATCAAACTGCATGCCCGGATCGCCGCAAAGCCATGTCGCCTCGGCAATCTTGTTCATAATGTCGCGAGCCTTGTACGTCTTAACCGGCGCATGCTCCTTCACCGTGCGAGTCGCAAAGTCGCCGTCTTTCTCATACGCCTGCATAAACTCGTCCGTCACGCGAACCGAGTTATTTGCATTCTGGAAGAAGATCGACGAGTAAGCCTCGGAGTCCGGCCCCGAGCCGTCATAGCCCTCACGCACCAGTGCAAATGCCTTCGCCTCTTCCTTCGCCTTGCACTCGATGAAGTCCACAATATCCGGATGGTCCGCATTCAGAATGACCATCTTCGCTGCGCGCCGCGTCTTGCCGCCTGACTTAATCACACCGGCAAACGCGTCAAACCCGCGCATAAAGCTCAGCGGTCCAGAGGCCGTTCCACCGCCGGAAAGCAGCTCCATCGAGCCGCGAATCGCCGACAGGTTCGTCCCCGTGCCCGAACCCCACTTGAACAGCATGCCTTCCGTCTTCGCCAGCGTCAGAATCGAATCCAGCGAGTCATCCACCGCATTGATAAAGCAAGCCGAGCACTGCGGATTCTTATAGCCAGACTTCTCCAACTTCACGCAACCCGTCGCCGCATCCCAGTGCCAGCTCGCGCCATCAGAGTTCGGCTCCAGCCGATCGCATCCCACGTTGAACCACACCGGCGAGTTGAACGCCACCTTCTGCGTCAGCAGCATGTGCGCCAGCTCGTCATAAAAAACGCCCGCGTCTTCAGCGGAAGCAAAATAACCGCCCTTCAAACCCCAGTCGCGAATCGTCTCAGCCACGCGCTCCACAAGCATCCGTACGCCGGTCTCACGTTCAGGCG
The DNA here is from genome assembly GCF_059115385.1 of Occallatibacter sp. FHG110214_02. Classification (NCBI taxonomy): domain Bacteria; kingdom Pseudomonadati; phylum Acidobacteriota; class Terriglobia; order Terriglobales; family Acidobacteriaceae; genus Occallatibacter; species Occallatibacter sp. FHG110214_02. Next base: position 76,891 of record NZ_JBZYWK010000014.1, read on the forward strand.
TATTCATCTGGCCGTGCAAGTACTTGGAGGCCACAATGTTCGTCGCTGTCATCGACCAGTCAATCGGCGTTTCCACGTCCTTCTGTTCAAAGATCGTGTTGCCTTTGCTATCGGTAATCGAAGCGGTGCGCTTCTCCCACTTCACTTCGTCATAGGGGGAAACACCAGCCGTAGAAAAGCGGCGGGTAAATTTGAGCCGGGCAGGAGCGGAGGCAGCACCTTGCTGCACGGTTGCCGGAGACTGGACGTGGGCCTCACTCATGGGGGGATTCTCCTAAAGTATTAGATTCCTGAAAACGCGCCATGGTTCCCGGAGGCGCTGGCCGGGCAAGTGTGCACTAAAGAGGTCTCACAACGGACAAAACGGAACGGTGCAAGATACCGCAATCGGGAGCTTCAGGGCTGGTTTCCGGCGGGGCAGACCTGCCGGTTTTGGTTACAATCTTTTTACAGCCGCAGATGAAAAAGTACCGCTATCCATGGACTGAGTCAAGCGGAAACCACAATATCTTGTGTTACCTTGGCGTTCCGGGGAACCAAAACCCCAAACATGGGAATTTAGCCTGTGGAAAGTGGAAATCCCCGCGACTGGCGCGGGGTTCAGCGGTCTGGAATGCACAGTTTCCAGTGCAGTTTTCCACCGCTGCGGGGAAGTTGGACGTTCAGCCGGAGCCATTTTGGGCCATCCAGCTACAACATCCAGCCTATGCCTCCACAAGGCGCCACACAAGGCCCGGAAATGGTGCAAATGAGACGTCTGCTTGTGAATAACTCAGGCAGAATGTGTGGATTGTGGATAACTGAGGCAAAACCCTTCCCGCGCTGATACGCTGGATACCGTGAGCAAGCCCGAAACCCTCAATTGGAAGCCCGCTTCCACGCCCCAGCCCATTACGCTGGCTGGCCGTACTGTCACCCTGGAGCCCCTGGACGCAGCCAAACACGCCCCAGCCTTGTGGCAGGCCGTTCGCGGCCATGACGCCCTCTGGGACTGGCTTCCCGACGGTCCCTACGCTGACGAAGCCACCTTCCACGCCGCAGTAACAGCCAAACAGAACGCCGCAGGCTTCGTCTATCTGGCCATCATCCCGCAAAGCACCGGTACAGCCGCAGGCTGGGCCAGCTACATGCGCATCGACGCCCCCAACGGCGTGATCGAAGTAGGCAGCATCCTGCTCTCCCCCGCCCTGCAACGCACCACCGCCGCCACGGAAGCCATGTACCTCATGGCCCGCCACGTCTTTGAAGACCTCGGCTACCGCCGCTACGAGTGGAAGTGCAACGCGCTCAATGAGCCCAGCCGCCGCGCCGCCCAGCGCCTCGGCTTCAGCTTTGAGGGTATTTTCCGCCAGCACATCATCGTAAAAGGCCGCAACCGCGACACAGCCTGGTTCTCCATGCTCGACCACGAATGGACCACAAGAAAGCAAGCCTTTGAAAATTGGCTAGCCCCGGAAAACTTCGACGATTCCGGCAACCAGCGCGCAAGCCTGGAATCCTTCCGGTAAAAATCTCTCCCCAGCTCAACGCCGCAGGGCACTCCACCTTGCGGCGTTTTTACAGCTAGGGATACCTCAAACGTGAGCCGCGTGCCCTTCCACCGGATGCGAAACGGCCCGGTCGCTAGGCTTCGTCTCAATCCGCATCCCATAAAACGACTTCCGCACAAACCACACCGACACCACAAAGAAGGCAACCGCCAGCCCATGCGCCAGCAGCGGCTTGCCCGTACTAAGCGTCACGGCCAGTTCAACAGCAAGCAATCCAAACAGCGTCGTGAACTTGATAACCGGATTCATAGCCACAGACGAAGTATCTTTGAACGGATCGCCCACCGTATCGCCAATCACGGTCGCATCATGCAGCGGCGTACCCTTCTGCTTCAGGTCAATCTCGACAATTTTCTTCGCGTTATCCCAGGCCCCGCCCGCATTCGCCATAAAGATGGCTTGATAAAGCCCAAAGATCGCAATTGAGATGAGATACCCAACAAAGAAAAACGGCTCAACAAACGCAAAGGCAAGCGTGGCAAAAAAGACCGCGAGAAAGATATTAAACATCCCCTTCTGCGCATACTGAGTGCAAATCTCAACCACTTTCTTGCTATCAGAGACAGAAGCCTTCTCAACGCCTTCCAGCCGGATATTTCTCTTGATAAACTCCACCGCGCGATAAGCGCCCGTAGTAACCGCCTGCGTAGAAGCGCCAGTGAACCAGTAAATCATCGCGCCGCCGCAAATCAGCCCCAGCATAAACGGCGCATGCAGCAGCGAAAGATTCTGCACGCTATGGCTCAGCCCGCCGGTAAGTGCCATGATGATCGAAAAAATCATCGTAGTAGCGCCCACAACAGCCGTACCAATCAGCACAGGCTTAGCCGTAGCCTTAAAGGTATTGCCCGCGCCGTCATTCGCTTCCAGCAGATACTTCGCGCGTTCAAACTCAACCTCAATATTGAACTCCCGCTTCAACTCCTCTTCAATCCCCGGCACATTCTTAATCAGCGAAAGCTCATAAACAGACTGCGCATTATCCGTAACCGGCCCATACGAATCGACAGCAATCGTCACCGGCCCCATACCAAGAAATCCAAAGGCAATAAGCCCAAATGCAAAGACCGCCGGAGCGAGCATCAGGCTGGCCATCGCCGCGCCCGTACTGCAGAAGTAGCCAATCCCCATCAGCGCCACCATGCAAAGCCCAATCCAGTAGCCTGAAAAATTCCCCGCCACAAATCCCGACAAAATCCCCAGCGAAGCACCACCCTCCTGCGCCGAGATAACAACCTCTTTCACATGGCCGGAGTCAGTAGAAGTAAAAACCTTAACCAGCTCAGGAATAATCGCCCCCGCCAGCGTTCCACACGAAATAATCGACGCCAGCTTCCACCACAAACTCCCATCCCCAAGCGTAGGAATCATCAGGTAAGAAACGATGTAAGTAAGCACAATCGAAAGAATCGAAGTAATCCATACAAGCGAAGTCAACGGCGCCTCAAAGCTCATCGTGTCCGAGTTCGCATACTTCGCACGCGCAATCGCGCCATTCAAGAAGTAGGCACCAGCACTGGAAATCAGCATCGCAACGCGCATCACAAAGATCCACACCAGCAGTTGCACCTGCGTCGTTGGATTGTGAACAGCCAGCAGAATAAACGTAATCAGCGCCACACCCGTCACGCCATACGTCTCAAACCCATCTGCGCTCGGCCCCACCGAATCACCCGCATTGTCGCCCGTACAATCCGCAATCACGCCAGGGTTGCGCGCATCATCTTCCTTAATCTTGAAAACAATCTTCATCAAGTCAGAGCCAATATCCGCAATCTTGGTAAAGATGCCACCGGCAATGCGCAGCGCCGCCGCACCAAGCGATTCCCCAATCGCAAAACCGATAAAGCACGGCCCCGCATACTCACGCGGCACAAACAAAAGAATGAACAGCATAATCAGCAGCTCAATCGAAATAAGCGCCATCCCAATGCTCATCCCTGCCTTCAGCGGAATCGCAAAACATGGATAAGGCTTACCCCGCAGCCCTGCAAACGCCGTCCGCGAATTCGCAAATGTATTTACGCGAATCCCAAACCATGCCACCGAATAACTGCCCGCAATGCCAAGCAGGCTGAACAACAAAATAATCGGCAACGTAACAGCAATCGACTTGCCCGGCACCGGAGCCAGCAGCCCAAAGTAAAGCGCAATAATGACAGCAATAAAAGCCCACAGCAGCAGAATGAACTTCCCTTGCGTAATCAGATAAGTTTTACAAGTCTCATAAATCAACTCGGAGATATCACGCATCGTCCGATGCACCGGCAGGTTCTTCAACTGCACATAGATAGTCAAGCCAAACAGCAGCCCGCCAACACAGAAGAGCAAACCAATCATCAGCAGCGCATGCCCATTGAGCCCCAGAAAGCTAACGCTCGACAAATCAGGCAAAACAAGATTAGCCTCGCCCCCGCCAGCATGCTCAGGCTGTGCATAAGCAACACCGGGAAGCAGCAATCCGAACAGGACAGGCAAAGCCTTCAACCCGCGCCACGCAATGCCCTGCCGGATAACGAAGAGCCAAACAACGCTCACAGTGAGAAAGAACCAAACCCACGCTTGTGCTGCCATAAATCCTCCCCGCAGTTCGGCACACGCCTCAGCGCATGTCGAAGAAAGCCGCACACCTTGCCGGCCACAAACAATCGGGGAAGCAAAACCGAAGGTAATCTATCACCGGCTACCAACAATCAGGCGTGATTGCGGTCACTTGGCTTGACAAAGGGAATAGGGCCGCGGAGAGCGGCCCCTGTGCACTTACAAAAACAGCGGAGCCATAACAAACGTCACAGTGCAAAGCAGCTTGATCAGCACATGAATCGAAGGCCCGGCAGTATCCTTAAATGGATCACCAACTGTATCCCCCACAACCGCCGCCTTATGCGCATCGGACCCTTTGCCCTCATAAGCGCCGGTCTCAATAAACTTCTTCGCGTTGTCCCACGCACCGCCGCCGTTATTCATAAACATCGCAAACAGTATGCCGCCAATCGTTCCCACCATCAACAGCCCTGCCACAGCCTCGGCAGCCAACGTCGGGTCCTCCGCCGTATTAAAGAAGCGGAAGAGAAAACCAAGCCCCACCGGAACGCCCACTGCAAGCAGCCCCGGTACAACCATCTGCCGCAGCGCCGCACGCGTAACCATATCCACGCAGCGCCCATAATCCGGCAGTGAAGTCCCCGCCATAATCCCAGGGTTCGACTTGAACTGCCGCCGCACTTCTTCAATCACCGCATAAGCACTGTTCCCCACCGCCTGGATCGCAAACGAACTGAACAACAGCACCAACCCCGCTCCAATCAGCGAAGCAACAAACACAGGCGGCTTCGCAAGATTCACGCTGTTAAAGGTGAAAGCAAGGTTATGCGTAGCCGCGCGCACAAGTGTAGAAACCTCGTCCAGATAAGCCGAGAAAAGTAGAAACGCCGCCAGCGCCGCCGACCCAATCGCATATCCCTTCGTAAGCGCCTTCGTCGTATTGCCCACGGAGTCCAGCCTGTCCGTCCGCTTCCGAACATCCTCCGGCGAATGCGACATCTCTACAATGCCGCCCGCATTATCCGTAATCGGCCCAAACGTATCCATCGCCAGGATGTAAGCGCACGTAGCCAGCATGCCCATCGTCGCAATCGCCGTACCAAAAAGCCCAGCGCCCGGCACGCCCGGCATCGCCTTCAAGCCGCAAAAGAAGCTCCCCAGAATCGAAGCTGAAATCGCAAGCACAGGCATCGCCGTCGATTCCATCCCAATCGCAAGCCCCGTAATAATGTTCGTCGCAGCCCCCGTCAGCGAGCTCACAGCAATCTGCTTCACAGGCCGGTAGCGATACTCGGTGTAGTACTGCGTAATCCAGACAAACAAAAACGAGTTCGCCATGCCGATAAGCCCGGCAAAATAAAACCACCCGTAATTCGACCCCGGAATTCCACCCAGCAAAAACTTCACCGCAACAAAGAACCCAATCGCCGCCAGAACAGAAGTAACAAAGTATCCGCGATTCAACGCCGACATCGGATCTTCGTCCTCGTTCTTCATCCGCGAAACAAAGATGCCCACAATCGAAGCCAGCAACCCAAACGCCGGCGTCACAAACGGAAAGAAAATCACGCCAAGCGCGGCCTCAGGAGCAGTATCTTTGAACCGCGTATAAAGCGCCGCCGCCAGGATAATCGCGCCAATATTTTCTGCCGCCGTGGACTCAAACAGATCTGCACCGCGCCCCGCGCAATCGCCCACGTTGTCGCCAACCAGGTCCGCAATCACAGCAGGGTTGCGCGGATCATCTTCAGGAATCCCAGCTTCAACCTTGCCCACAAGATCAGCGCCCACATCCGCGGCCTTCGTGTAGATGCCGCCGCCCAACTGCGCAAACAACGCCACAAAGCTAGCGCCAAACCCAAAGCCGACAATCTGGAACGGCACCTCATCCGGATGACTCATGCCGCCAAACGCCAGAAACAGCAAGCTCACTCCAAGCAGCGAAAGCGCGACAACGCTCAATCCCGTAACAGCTCCGCCGCGCAGCGCCATCTGCAGCGCCCCATTCAAGCTATGCGTAGCCGCAGCCGCCGACCGCAAATTCGCGCGGATAGAAACAAACATCCCCGAAAAGCCCGCAAGCCCCGAGCAGATCGCCCCCGCAAGAAAACTCACAACCGTCTTGATAGAGAGATCAAGACTCTTCCCCGTAGCGTAGTAAAAAACAAAAATCAAAATTGCAAACAGCAGCGACAGCAGATAAATCGTTCTGTACTGGCGCTTCATAAAGGCTTCCGCGCCTTCCTTAATCGCCCCGGCAATCTGTTGCATGGCGGCGGACCCGGTGTCCGCGCCAATCACCTGGCGAGCGAAAACCGCAGCAACAATCAGCGCAAGCACACTCACGCTGATGAAGAAATAAATCCAGTTTTGAACGATCAAACTGCCTCCACCTGCCACATTTCACTAGGACTCCCGCCTGAAACCGGGGATGTTCCAAGGAAAATTGCGGAATGAATTTTAGACAACGGGCAATGTACCATCCCAATGCGCCACTGTCACCATCCCATTCGGCCACCATGCCCCAGTAGCCTCCACGCAGCGCATGTAAGCGCTTACGAATCCTTTTCTCGATAAATCCGCAAGCCGCGTCCTGTAGAGTACGGTAAGAGCCACATGAGCCCGACACTACTCACACCACGCGAAGCGGCAGAGCGACTGGGAATCAGCTATCCCGCGCTGAAGCACTGGATACTCGCCGGTCGCATCCGCACCATAAAAACGCCCGGTGGCCACCACCGCATCCCCGTCGAAGCGTTGGAAGAGTTCGTGCCCAAAAGCCCGGCCCGGCCCGGTCCCGCGCGCATCAGCGGCCGCAATCAACTAGCCGGAACCGTAGCGGAAATCACCGTAGATGGCCTGCTGGCCAAGGTAGTGCTGAATGTTGGCGGACAACGAATAACAGCCATCGTGACAGTGGACGCCATTCGCGATCTGGGCCTGAAGGTCGGCGATCAGGCACTGGCACTCGTAAAAGCCACCGAAGTAATGATAGGCAAACCCTGAATCCGGCTTACATCCCCCTGCTCCCGATAATCTGACAAATCGTATCGAAGGGTACGGGCTTTAGCCCGTACATAACAGGCAGTCAAGTTTGCGGGGCTTTAGCCCCTGAGGGATGCTTTTTACCTGCACCAGCACGGAATCGATCCGTCAGACACCGCTCCTACAGCCCTTCTAAGACATCCGCAACCAACGCCCGCGCAAAATCCCGCGCCAACCGCTCTTCCGCCGCCGGGTTTTCATCCAGAAACGTAGGCAGATTGCTGGTCGATTGGAACTGCTGTCGGTAAACATAGTTCTTGTTTTCGTAAAGCACATTGCCACCGCGATCCGTCAGCTTAACGGCCACAACCACCGTCACCAGGAAGCTCGAAGACTGCTGCGTCTGCGTGTTATAGGTAAGCGGCGTAACCCCCTGCTTCAAAATCGTCCCATGCAGCACGGCATCCGGATCGCCGTCAGACGACGGCGTAACCCGCAGCCGCGTACGCGTAAGAAACTCGCGAATCACAGCCTGCGTCATCACAGTTTCGGTATGGAAAGCCTCTGTCCGCGTAGCAAAAACAGGCACAGAAAGCGTATGAACCGCAGGCGGCAAATGCGTAGCCGCTCCCAGCGTATGATAACCGCAGCCAGTCAACCCCAGCAGCAAACCCAGCGATGCAAGAAAAAACCTGCGCATATAGATAGATGGTAATTGCTCTTCACACCCAGGCTGTAGCCCACAATCCAAACCGAACCGGACTCAACTTCAGCCCATCCGCCCGATCCGCAAAATACCGCCGGTTCAGCTCATCCGTATCAATCTGCTCAACCCGCGCAAACCCGGCCTGCCGAAACTCCTCTTCCATCTGCTCCGGAGTAAAGAAAAGCTGAAACGGCTCCCCAGCCGCAGCCACGCGCTCCGCCAGCCTGTCATAAATCACGCGCCGTTCCGCGCTCAGCGTCTCTGGCGGAAACCCATAATCCAGCGTCACCGCCGACCCCGCCGGAAACCGCGCAACCACCGCCAGCGTAGCGCGAAAAGCCTCCAGCGTCAGGTAAGGCACCACCCCCAGCCAGCTAAAAAATGCAGGCGCGGAAAAATCCACACCCGCCTCGCGCAGCCCATCCAGCAGCGTCTGATGCTCAAAGTCCACCGCAGCAAACGTAAGGTTCTCAGGAACATCCACACCCGTAGCATCCAGCACCCACCGCTTCCACTCCTGCGTCGCCGGAAAATCCACCTCAAACACCTTCAGCTCCGCATAAGGGTTGCGATAAGCAAACGTATCCAGCCCCGCGCCCAGCACCACATACTGCCGCACGCCCGCATCCACGCAAACCGCAAGCTGGTCTTCCGCATACCGACTCCGAGCCGCCATCATGCAGCGAAAATCCCGCGCCACAAAATGCTGCGCACGTTCCAGGTCGCGATAATACGAAGGCCCCACCGTCTCCGGCGTAAGAATCCGCGTCACCACAGGGTCCACCATCACCGTAGGCCTGTCGGCAAGCTGATGCGCCGCCCGGCGAATCGCCACACGCAATGCAGTCCGGCTTGGCTTCCCATATCTCATCTAATTTCGAGTGTACCGATATGCCCCCCTGCACCCTGCACCCCGTACCCTGTACCCTGTACCCATGACTTGGATAGGATGGGCACTGCTCTCCGCCGTCTTCGCCGCGGCAACAGCGCTCCTGGCAAAAATCGGCGTAGCCCACGTGGACTCCAACCTCGCCACAGCCGTGCGCACCAGCGTAGTCGTGGTCTTCGCCTGGGCCATCGCCATCTTCACCGGCAAGCACACCGCCCTCCGCGAGCTCGACGGCAAAACCCTCCTCTTCCTCGCGCTCTCCGGCCTCGCAACCGGCCTCTCGTGGCTCTGTTACTTCCGCGCGCTGCAGCTCGGCCCAGCCTCCCGCGTCGCGCCGCTCGATAAATTAAGCGTGCCGCTCGTAATGCTCTTAGCCGTACTCCTGCTACACGAAAAAATGACGCTACCCGCGGCAATCGGCGGCCTCCTGATTACCGCCGGAGCCGTAGTAATGGTTTTGGGATGAAAACAGAAAATCACACAGCAGCAATCAATCCAGCAATCCGCCGCGTAGTTCTCACCGGCTTCATGGGCTCAGGAAAAAGCACCGTAGGCCCCTTGCTAGCCTCCCGCCTCGGCTGGCGCTTCATCGACGCCGACGACGCCCTCGTCAACCAGCTAGGCATGACCATCGCCGACTTCTTCGCACAACACGGCGAAGCCGCCTTCCGCCACCGCGAGCACGAAACCATCGCCCAGCTCATCCATGAAGATGCACTCGTACTCGCCCTCGGCGGCGGAGCTATCGAAACCGACGCAACCCGCGACCTGCTCCTGACCACCCCCGGCACAAAACTCGTGCATCTCGAAGTAGCCCTCGAAACCACACTGGAGCGCACCAAAGGCACCGAAGGCACGCGCCCCGTCCTCGCAGACGCCACCAACCTGCAAGCCCGTTACAACCGCCGTCTCCCGCTCTATCGCACCGCCCATCTCTCCATAGTCGTAGACTCGCTAACGCCCGAGGAGGTCGCCGAGTCCATCCTGCAGCAATAAAGCCATTCGGAAACATTCCCCGCCCTCACGGTGTCTAAATAGGAAAGCCGTAACGCAAATCCCCGGCAAGGCACAACTCCGCACGAAAAAATCAGCACGACTGAGAGGGCGCAGGTGTCAATCGGCGATCCTTCCCTGGCCTCAATCAACCCGGCCGCAGTCAGCCCCCAAGCCGCAGCCCGCTTTCCGCGATGGGCCATGGCCGGTGGACTGCTCAACGCGCTCCTCGCCGCATGGGTGCTCGCCTGGTGGCGCGACAGCTTCTCGCTCCCGCACGTCGTCATTCTCTTCATCGCCGTGGCCTATGTAGCCATCGCCGCACTCGCCGCCGCTGCCGGAGCCCGCTACTACTGGCGCCGTGCCAAATCCCGCTCGCACTTCACACTCGAAGAACTAATCCTCACCTGGGCAGCCGCCTGGGTATGGGCCCCAGCCGTAGTCCTGCTCCTGCGCCGCGACCTCTGGTGGGCTCCCATAATGGCAGCCTTAGCCGCCGCCGTCCCCGCCTGCACCATGCGCTGGCTACGTGTAAAAACAGAGCGCGCACAAACTACGGACAACCCCACCGAGCCCCTAATCCGCCAAATCTTCGCAGAAACCCTGCAGCCCATCCCGTGGGACTGGCGCGGAATCGCAATCTCCGTCTGCATCTACGCCGCCTGCGCAGCCTATCTCGATGTAGACACCCTCCTCGCATGCACAGCCGCAGCCATCGCCGCATTTCTCTTCGCAGGCCAGCGAGCCGCCGCGCTGGATGAACGCGCCGAAAAACTAACCACCCGCGACCGCACCCGAGGCCGTCTCGTATGGTCCGCAAGCCTCGCCGTACTCGTAACAATGCTGGCCCTGATAGCAGGCAAGCCCGCCAGCGAAACAACCTCCGTAAACGCCGCCAGCGCCAAGGTAAAACACCCCGACGTAAACGCCCCCGGCGGACTCGGAAATTATCAGAGCGTAATCCTCTGGCCCGCCAAACCAGAAAAACAACTCATTCTCCCACCCGACCTCCTCCCCGCAACGCCCCTGACCAACCCGCAAATCATCCACTTCAGCGGTTCTTACTGGTACTTTGAAGCCCCCGCAACCGAGCCCGGCCCGCACGCCTACAAGGCACACGGCAACCCCATGAACGTAAACATCCGCACAACCAACGCGCGCCCGCTCATGATGCAGGCGCACCAGAAACTCGTCAAACCAATCCGCCTGTCAACCGTTCGCACCCTGGACATAACCACGCTCAACCGCGAAAACGACCCCGGCCGTCTCTACATCGGCATAACCCTGACAGACTCCACACTATCCGACACCGCCGGGGTAAACCTCGGCATGCAGCCCCTGCCCTCCAGCGAGCCCGAACACTTCGCCACCAAAACCACTCCAGTCACCGAAACCCTGCGATTCCCCATCCCTCCGCAAGCCCGCACCCGCCGCTTCGACGGAATCACCGTCATGATCTTCCCCGACGCCAGCCACATGCACGCCGGCACGCGCCTGGCCATCGACCGCTTCAATCTCGAACCCCGCTAAGCAAAAGATTGATTTCCACGTGTAGCACGTGCTACACGTATTACACGTGAGGGAATTTCCATGCCTGCAGTCGATGAAAAACAAAACATCACGGTGCGCCTGAGCAAGCAAACCATCCAGAAAGCACGAGTGCTTGCGGCACGAAAAGCCACGTCCATCAGCGGTCTGGTGGCGGAGCAAATTGAAAACCTTGCAGCCGAAGAAGATGCCGCTTATGAACGCGCCATGAAGCGTGCAATCGCTCGGATGGAAAAAGGCTTTCATTTAGGCGGCGTGCACAAGATTAATCGGGCAGAACTGCATGAACGATAAGGTTTTTGTCGATTCAAATATCTTGCTTTACGCACATGATCAGGACGCAGGTGAGAAGCAACGAATAGCAGAGGATATTCTCGCCCGCTTGGCCGTGGAACGGCGCGGAGTGCTCAGCATGCGAGTACTGCAGGAGTTCTATACCAATGCCACCCGCAAACTGGCGCACAAACTGCCAAAGCATGAAGCAAGAGATACAGTCGAAGACTTTGCACACTGGTGCGTAGAAACCACTCCTGAAGAGATACTTCGAGCATTTGAAATCGAAGACCGGACACATTTCCATTTCTGGGATGCCTTGATTCTGGCCGCAGCCGAAAAGTCCGGTGCGCGGCTTATTCTGAGTGAAGATTGGAATCACGGTCAGATAGTGGAAGGCATAAAAATCGAAAATCCCTTTTTGAGCTGATTAAGCAACTCCCCTCCCCGCTTGCTATCATCAAAAGCAGGCCCAGTTTCACCCGGGCATTTTCCTGCTGAGGTTTTTCTACCCTCCTGATGGCTCCTGTCTCCCAGGCCGCGATTCCGGACCCTGCATCGGTTGCGCTCAAAGCACCGGCAGAAGAGCCCGCACCAACCAGCATCCACGCACCAAGCCCCGGAACCACAGCCCAGCTCATCATCGACATTCAGGAGCTCTTCAAGCCCCGCGTCACTGGCCTCGTGCTCGTAACCGGCTGGGCAGGCTTCTACCTTGGCTCCATGCAGTCTGGAATCTCCAGCCTCCAGCGCGGCCTTCTCGACACCCTCATCGGCATCGCCGCGGTCTCCGCCGGAGCCAGCGCCCTCAATCAAGCCATCGAGCGCAAAAGCGACGCCAAAATGAAGCGCACTGCGGACCGCCCGCTCGCCTCAGGCCGCTTCCCGCTCGCCGTCGGAGTCCTCGCCGGACTCGGTGCGCTCGCAGCAGGTGGCGCATGGCTGGCCTTCCACACAAATCTGCTCACCGTAGCCCTGGCGCTCCTCACAGCCTTCACCTACGTAGCCATTTACACTCCGCTCAAGCGCATCACCTCGCTGGCCACCTTCATCGGAGCCTTCCCCGGCGCCATGGGCCCCATGCTCGGCTGGACCGCTGCCCGCGACCGCATCGAGTGGCCCGCCGTCGCCCTCTTCGCCATCCTCTTCGTCTGGCAATTCCCGCACTTCATGGCCATCTCGTGGATGTACCGCGAAGAATACGGCAAAGCCGGCATCAGAATGCTCCCCGTCGTACAGCCCGACGGCTGGTCCACCGTAATCGAAGCCCTCTTTTACGCCGTCGTAATGGTCCCCGTAAGCCTCGCACCATGGGCCCTCGGTATGACCAGTTGGCCCTACGCCGCAGTTGCAGCGATCCTTGGCACCGCCTACCTCGGCTACACCATCCGCTTCGCCGGAATCCTGCGCACCAAGGACGCAGCCCAAAGCCGCATGCTGGCTCGCGACCTCTTGAAGGTAAGCGTCATCTACCTTCCGCTTTTAATGACCGCCCTCATGGTCGGCGCAATCGCAAAACACTGACGTACTGAACGCATAAAAGGGACACATGGCGACACTTGTACAAGACAACTCCAAGCCCGCAGTAGCCGCAATCATAGCCATCAGCGCGGTAGCCACACTCTTTCTCTTCTGGCTCATTTACCTGCACCCCGCAGCCGACGCCGCCGGAACGCAGTTCGCCTTTCTGCCCGCGCTCAACGCCATCCTGAATGGCCTCAGCGCCGTGGCCCTGCTCATCGGCTTCACCTTCGTCAAGTCAAAGAAGATCCCGCAGCACCGCGCCGCCATGATGACGGCCTTCCTCTTCTCATCGCTATTTCTGGTCAGCTACATCGCCCACCACGCGCTGCACGGCGACGTGCGCTACCCCGCCGCAGCGGCCTTCCGCACCCTCTACCTCTGGCTGCTCGCCAGCCACATTATCCTCGCCGTCGTAGCCCTGCCGCTCGTACTGGTAACGTTCTTCTTCTCGCTCACAGGCCGCATCCGCCAGCACCGCGGCGTCGCCCGTTGGACCTTCCCCATCTGGCTCTACGTCTCCATCACCGGCGTAATCACCTACGTCATGCTGCGCCTCGCCATGAGCTAACCCCCAATGCACCCCCGCGCGAAGCACGCAGAACTGAACCGCCAGGACGGAACCTTCGAGCTGCTGCGCTGGGGCGGAAGGATGGTCGCCGCCGGCATCCTCTCCGCCGCATTGCTCCAAGTCGTATTAGGCGGCTTCTCCGCCACCGGAGCCCACACTAACGGCGGCTGGTTCGCGCTCATCGTCGCGCTCATGTGCCTCCCCTTCGGCGGACTCCTCCTGCTGCTAGGCACAGCCAAATGGTTCCGCAACCGCACCTTAAGCCGCGAACAATAAAGCAACTTTCTGAATGAACTGCTGTATCTCTCGAACGAACAAAAGAGCGCCGCAGCCACAAACGCCTGAACAGCCAGCCCCTCTGCTATTCTTGACCATTACGGGGAGAAAAAATTCACCATGGCAAAGAGCGTAAATAAGGTTATTCTTCTGGGCAACGTAGGCAAGGACCCCGAAATCCGCGCCACAGGCGGCGGCACAATGGTCGCCACTTTCAGCATCGCCACCAGCGAGCGTTACAAGGATCAGCAGGGCAACTGGCAGGACCGCACCGAATGGCACAACCTCGTTGCCTACGCCAAGCTCGCGGAAATCGTCCGTGACTACGTGAAGAAGGGCCACAAGCTCTACACCGAAGGCCGCCTCACCACCCGTAGCTGGGACGACAAGGACACCGGCAAAAAGGTCTATCGCACGGAAATCGTCGTCAGCGACCTCTCGCTGCTCTCAGGCCGCGACGAAGGCGGCTCCAGCGGTGGCTACAGCCGCGGCGGCAGCAGCTCCACGGCCAGCTTCGACCAGCGCCAACCCGCCGGCGCAGACGACTACGCCTCCACCGAAATCTCCGACGACGACATCCCGTTCTAGTTCGGCAACGAATCTCCAGTCCACATCAAACCGCCCCAGCACCGGGGCGGTTTTTCTCTGCACCATCATCCATCGACGCCTTCAACCTTCCCCACCGGATCATTATCCCGATCCGTAACCAAAACAATCGCCGCCAGCCTCTCCGCCAGTTCCGAAGTCCAACCCCCTTCCGAAGCCCGCCACGCCCAGTTCCCGCTAGGCACCGCCGGCGTATTCATCCGAGCCTCCGACCCCAGCTCCAGCAAATCCTGCGCCGGCGCAATCGCCAACGACGCAACCGAGGCCTGCGTAGCCCGCAACAGCGGCCAAACCGGACGCCCATCCACCGGCCCCACATAACTCTCAGCCGCCGCGCGCTCTTCCTCGCCCGCCGTCCCCCACCATCCCTGCGTCGTGTCGTTGTCATGCGTCCCGGTATAAGCCACCGAGTCCGTCGTATACCGATGCGGCAAATGCAAATGCGCCCCCACGCTGCTAAAGCCAAACTGGATCACCCGCATCCCCGCCAGCCCCAGCCCCTTCCGAAGCGCATCCACCTCAGCCGTAATCACGCCAAGGTCCTCCGCCACCAGCGGCAATGTGCCCAGCGCCTGCTCTAATGCGTGAAACAGCGCCGCTCCCGGCCCTTTCACCCACTCGCCATTCACCGCCGTCTCTTCCTCTGCCGGAATCGACCAGTAAGCCTCAAACCCGCGGAAGTGGTCCAGCCGCACCACGTCATAAAGCTGGCACGACCGCCGAATCCGCTCCACCCACCAGTCAAATCCACGCTCGTTCAACACATCCCAGCGATACAGCGGATTCCCCCACCTCTGCCCCGTCTCCGAAAAATAATCCGGCGGCACACCCGCAACATGAACCGGCTTCAGCTCCTCATCCAGCTCAAAAATCTCCGGATGCCGCCAAACATCCGCCGAGTCCATATTCACAAAAATCGCAATATCCCCAAGAATCCGAATCCCATGCTTAGCCGCAGCCGCCCGCAACCGCCCCCACTGCACAGCAAAGGCAAACTGCAGCGCCTGCTGCACAGCAAGCTCTCTCCCATGCTCCCGAACCAGCGCCTCCAGCGCCTCAGGATGCCGCCGCCTCACCCCTTCCGGCCACTGCGTCCAATCCCCTGTCCCATGCAAATCCCGCAGCACCGCATACATCGCATAGTCATTCAGCCAGAACGCCTGCTCCCGGCAAAAACCATCAAACTCCGCCCACTGCGAATGCCCTTCTCCTGCATTCAAAAAGTTCCCAGCCGCCTCAATCAATAACGGCAGCTTCCACGCCTCCACTGCCTCATAGTCAACAGCAGAGCCCCCCTGTACCCCGTGCCCTGTACCCTGTACCCTGTCTCTCCATCCCCACTCCGCCAACACCTCCAAACTAATCAGCGAAGGATTCCCCGCAAACGCACTCGTCCCCGCATACGGAGAATTCCCATACCCCGTAGGACAAAGCGGCAACACCTGCCAAACATGCTGTTTCGCAGCGGCAAGAAACTCGACAAACTCAAACGCAGCGGGCCCAAGGTCGCCAATCGGCCCCCGGGAAGGCAACGAAGCAATATGGAGAAGAACTCCGGAAGAGCGCTCAAATCGCATGCACTCATTATCACGGCCCCGGCCGGTAAAATGGCTACGTTCGCATTACAGCTTTCATTTGCATTGGTTTTGTATTCGCTATCATGGAACTGACGCGCAAAAGGTAGGCCGGGGATTTATCCCCGGCAATAAGCCAAAGCCACGTGCGTGGGGCCTTCAGGCCCTGAGGTATGCTTTCAGCTTGAATGACCGCCTTGCGCAGCAAATCCATAATCGCGTTCATAATCAGGGCTCGATTTTCAGTCCGCCCCAAAATTTCACCTTCCGCAGTGAGGACTTTCTCCGTGCATGATCGACTTTTCGGCCTTTTCCGGGTTCTGACAATGACACTTCTTGCCTCAGCAGCCGCCCTCGGCTCCGCACAACCCTACCCTCCCCCGCAAGTCGAAATCACCTCCGGCTGGCAGCTTCAGGACGCCGCCAAAGTCACCCAATCCGGCGAAATCCTCTCCACAGAAAAAGCCTCCACCTCCGGCTGGCACGCCGCCATCGTCCCCGGAACCGTCCTCACCTCGCTCGTCGCCGATAAAACCTACCCCGAGCCCCTCTACGGCGAAAACAACCGCCCCGAAGTCATCCCCGAATCCCTCAACAAAACCTCCTACTGGTACCGCGCCGCCATAGAGGTCCCATGGACCTACACCGGCCGCCACATCTGGCTCAACTTCGACGGCATCAACTACTCCTCGCAAATCTGGGTCAACGGCCACCAGGTCGGCACCACAAAAGGCGCCTTCATCCGCGGCAAATTCGATATCACCGCCTTCATCCACCCGAAACAGAAGGCAGTAATTGCCATCCTCGTCGCCCCCCAGCCCCACCCCGGCGTCCCGCATGAGCACACACTGAAAGATGGCATGGGCCTCAACGGCGGCATCACCGCCATCGACGGCCCCACCTTCCTCTCCACCATCGGCTGGGACTGGATTCCCGCTATCCGTGACCGCGACACCGGCATCTGGCGCAAAGTCTTCCTCTCCGCCACCGGCGACGTAGTAGTAAAAGACCCGCTGGTCACCACCGACCTCCCGCTCCCCAAAACCGACTCCAGCGACGTAACCGTAACCGCCACCGTGCAGAACGTCACCGACAAGCCCCAGCGCGGCACTCTCAAGGGCACCCTCGAAAACATCGTCTTCCAGACAGAAGTCGAAATCCCCGCGCACAGCGAGCAGAAGGTAACCTTCGACCCCAAGACCACCCTCGGCCTGCACATGCAAAACCCGCGCCTCTGGTGGCCCAACGGCTACGGCCCGCAGAACCTCTACACCCTCCACCTCACCTTCTTCGACGAGGCAAAGAAAGTCTCCGACGGCCAGGACGTAACCTTCAGCATCCGCAAAATCACCTATGCCGTCCCCGGCACTGACACCCTCACCATCAGCGTCAACGGCGTGCCCGTCTTCATCCGCGGAGGCAACTGGGGCCTCGACGAAGCCCTCAAGCGCCTCCCCCGCGAGCGCCTCGAAGCCCAAATCCGCATGCACAAGCTCGCCAACCTCAACCTCATCCGCAACTGGGTTGGCCAGTCCACCAACGAGGACTTCTACGAGCTCTGCGACAAATACGGCATCCTCGTCTGGGACGAGTTCTTCCAGCCCAACCCCTCCGACGGCCCCGACCCCACGGACCTCGACACTTACATGGCCAACGTCCGCGACAAAATCCTCCGCTTCCGCAACCACCCCTCCATCATGCTCTGGTGCGCGCGTAATGAAGGCTTCCCGCCTAAGGAAATCGACGACCGTCTCCGCGTCCTGCTGGCCGAGCTCGAACCGACCCGCCGCTACCAGCCCAGCTCCACCTCCGGCGCAGGCGTCCAGTCCCACGGCCCGTACCACTGGCGCACCCCGCAGGAGTATTACAAAATCGGCGAAGACTACTTCAAAACCGAAACCGGAACCATGTCCATTCCCACCCTCGAATCCATCCACGGAATGCTCGAAAAGAAGGACTGGGAAACCATCACCGACGCCTGGGCCGAGCACGACTACGCCGCCGGAGCCGTCGAAGGAAATAAATTTAAAGATTTACTTGAAGCTCGCTACGGTAAAGTGCTCAACCTCGCGGATTTCGTCCGCAAGTCGCAGCTCATGAACTACGAGGCCTACCGCTCCATGTACGAAGGCCGCCAGACCGTCATGTTCCACCCCGCCACGGCCATCATCACCTGGATGAGCCACCCAGCGCAGCCCAGCTTCGTCTGGCAGCTCTACCACTACGACCTCGAACCCAACTCTTCGCTCTTCGCCGTCCAGAAGGCAGGCGAGCCGGTTCACATCCAGCTCAATGAAGTCACCGGCGCCGTGCAGGTCATCAACAACCTGCCCGCCGCCATCACCGGCGGCTCCGCACATTACTTCATTTACAACCTCAGCGGTGGCTATCCCAACGAGGGCGACTTCCCCGTCAATGCCCCCGCCTCCGCAGCCACCACGCTCGGCCAGCTCAACGTGCCCGAGCACATCTCCCACGTCTTCTTCGTCAAGCTCGAACTCCGCGACGCTTCCGGCAAGCTCCTCTCCACCAACTTCTACTGGCGCGGCAGCCGCTTCGGAGCCACCACCGAGCCCGCCCCCAACGACGACCTCTCCGACCTCAACAAGCTGCCCAAGGTTGCGTTAGAGTCCACCGTCACCCGCACCGACGACAACGGCACCACCCGCATCACCGTCAACCTCAGCAATCCCTCCACGGCCATCGCGCTCATGACGCACATCCAACTCCGCCGCAAGTCCGGCGAGCGCGTCCTGCCCGTCTACTACAGCACCAACTACCTCAACATCACCCCCGGCGAAGGCCAGACCATCACCATCGAAGCCGCTACCGCCGACCTCCACGGAGAAGACGCCGTAGTAGTCCTCGACGGCTGGAACGCATCGGTAAACAAAGCCTCTTCCAACGGTGTCTCCATCGAGCCCAACCTCGAAGCCGACCCCGCCAACTCTCCCGTAACCAACCTCCCTGTCCAGACAGCCGGCCTCCGCTAGAAAAAGCGGACAAAAACAAGGCCATCCCACGCCAGTACATTCGTGCAAGAATGTACTGGCGGATAGGACTCCGCAGATGGGATTCTTATGACACGAAGAATCTTCTGTGCCGTGGCACTCTCAGCCTGCAGCCTCTGCGCCTACCTCCCTGCGCAAACTACGCCGCCGCAAGCCACATCCGCGCCTCCGGCATCCCGGCCAGCTTTCGACACCTTCGACGTAGCCACCGTCAAGCCCATCGAGCATGACCCCAAAGGCGCACGCTACCTGCTCATGCAGAGCCCACATCGCTTCGTGGCAAAAGACTACTCGCTCAAGATGCTCATCGCCGCGGCATACGACCTGAACCCGCACGCCGTCCTCGGCGGCCCGCCCTGGCTCGACTCCTCGCACTTCGACATCGCAGCCCTCACGCCCGGCGAAGTAAAGCCCACCCGCGAAGAGCAGATGAAAATGCTCCGCGCCCTGCTTTCAGACCGCTTCCAGCTCGCCTTTCACCGCGAGCAAAAAGTCTTCACGGTGTACGAGCTAAGCCTCGCCAAAAGCGGCTCCAAAATAAAGCCAAGCGCCGCCCCACCCGACCAGCCACCGGCCTTAATCAGCGTCGTCTACCCGCAAAAAATCGTCCTGCCCGCCCGTAACGCCACCATGACGGAATTCGCCCTCATACTGCAGCGAGCCATCCTCGACAAGCCAGTAGTAGACAAAACCGGCCTCACCGGACGCTACGATTTCGACCTCGAATGGGCTCCCGACGAAACCCAGTTTGACGGCGAAGTCCCCGTCGCCTCCTCGGACGCCCCCAGCCCCCCGCTATTCACCGCCATGCAGGAACAACTAGGCCTCCGCCTCCAAACCACCAGGGAACCAATCGCAGCGCTAGTAGTCGATTCCGCCAACCAACCCTCCGCCAACTAAATCGCGGACCAGTTCTCCATCCTCGTTCTCCCACAAATGAAGGCGTGTCGTCCTGAACAAACAGAGTGCCTTCCAGAAGAAGCAGAGGGCTTCCGGAGGGAGCACAGGCCTTCAGGCCCCTGAAATCAGCCGCAAAAGGAAAAGGGGCTTTAGCCCCGGGCCTTAATTCCCAGACGCCGGAGCCTCAGAAAACCCCTAATAACGAAAAACCGCCTTAGGCTGCTCTTCCCCCACCTGCCCCACGGCAATCTCCGCCCGGTAAAAATCCTCATCCATCTTCTTAAACCCGGCCAACCGCCGCATCATCGCAATCTGTCCGGTATGCGTCAACACATCCGCCACCGGCCCCTGAAACAGCCTCTCCAACGGAGCCTGCAACTCCGCATCCCCGGCCAGCAGCGCATCGAAAGCCCCCAGCACCGCAAAAAACCGCTTTTTCTCCTCCGCCCACGGCAGCGGAGTCGAGTTATGCCACTTCTCTTCACCCTTGGCAGCACTCAGCGCCCAGTCAAACAGGTCGCCCATATGCGCCAGGATCTGCCCCGGCGTCCGCCCCACACCATCAAACGCCCCAAACTCATCCGGCGCGCCCTCCACAGCACGGGCAGCACGATAAGCCAAAGTAGCCAGCGTATGTCGAAGAAATACAGGGTTCTCACTCATGCCGCCCAATATAACTCCGCACAAAGGTCACAAAGGCAAGAATTTCTGGTAAACTAAAAATTCTGAGTTCAAACGCAGGAAGAAGCTAGCTATGTCCATCCATCCAGTAATGCAGCGCCTCGCCGACAAGCTGAAGCGCACCGATCTGCCCAAGTTCGTCCCCGGCGACCAGGTTCGCGTCCAGGTCAAGATTAAGGAAGGCGATAAAGAGCGCCTCCAGGCCTTTGAAGGTCTGGTCATTGCGATTAACAACGGCCCCCAGGGCACCTTCACAGTCCGCAAAATGAGCTTCGGCCAGGGCGTCGAGCGCATCTTCCCCTTCAACTCGAAGGTTGTCGATAAGGTCGAGAAGGTTCGCAGCTTCAAGGTCCGCCGCGCCAAGCTGTTCTACATCCGCAAGCTCCGTGGCAAGGCTGCCCGCCTCCAGGAAGTGGATCGCGCAGTAGCCGCCAAGGCAGCCGCTCGGGCTTAATTAGCCTTCCATTCCGATTTACAAAGAACCCCGGCCTTGGCCGGGGTTCTTGCTTTTGCCCCATTCACCACAAACCTGGGTGCCCCATTCGTGGCAGGTCTTTTGTGCCACGGGTGGGGTTGGGCTACCGCTACCATTATCCCGGAGGCCCAAATTGCCAACCGCATCCACTCCCGCCCCGCCCTACTACGCCGTAATCTTCACCTCGCTCCGCACAGAAGGCGACAACGGCTATGGCACAATGGCTGAAACCATGGTCAAACTCGCCGCCGAACAACCCGGCTTCCTCGGCATAGAATCCGCCCGTGAAGACCTCGGCATCACCGTCTCCTACTGGCAAACCCTCGAAGCCATCGCCAACTGGAAGCGCAACGCCGACCACCTCATAGCCCAGAACCGTGGCCGCGCCAACTGGTACGCCCACTACAAAGTCCGCATCTGCCGCGTAGAACGCGACTACGAATTCCACAAGGAATAACCGCGCTCGCTCCCTATACTGAAAACATGCCCCGAATCTCCCGGCCAGCCCCCATCTGCGGATGGTCCCTCGAAGACGCCGCCCGTAAGAGCGGCGCACTCCGCATCGCCGGTGTCGATGAAGTTGGCCGCGGCCCCATGTTTGGCCCTGTAGTCGCAGCCGCAGTCATCCTCCCCAAGGGCTGCCACCTCCAAGGCCTCAACGACTCCAAAAAGCTCTCCGAAAAAAAGCGCGAAGCCCTCGACATTGAAATCCGCGCCAACTGCGTAGCCTGGGCCATCGCCGCCGTCGATGTAGAAACCATCGACCGCATCAACATCCGCCGCGCCTCGCTCCTCGCCATGCGCCGAGCCGTCGAGCAGCTAGCCCTCACCCCCGACCACCTGCTAATCGACGGCGTCGATACAATCGACTGGCCCTGCAAGCAGCAATCCGTAATCAAGGGCGACGCCACAAGCGTCTCCATCGCCGCCGCCAGCATCCTCGCGAAAGTCTACCGCGACCGCATGATCGTAGAGCTGGACAGCCAATACCCCGGCTATGGCCTCGCCAAGCACAAAGGCTACGGCACCCCCGCCCACATGGCAGCCCTCGCCAAACTAGGCCCCACCCCGCTCCACCGCAAGAACTGGAGCCCCGTAGTCCAAACGCTGTTAGCATTTTCTTCGGAGATCGATCTCACTACTTAAAAGGGGGGAGAACGATGCGCTTACTCGCCGCCACGATGCTGCTCTGCACGTTCTGCGGCATAACAGCGCAGTCGCCCAAACACGCGCCAACCGCAAAAGCCGCCCGAGGCACAGTAATCGGCACCGCCTACTGCGCCGACACAAACATGCCCGCACGCCGCGTCGGCATCATCCTCGTCCCGGCCTCCGGGGTGGACATGCCTCACATGCTTGCCTCCACAACCGACCTAGAGGGCCGCTTTACGATTACCGGAGTCCCGGAAGGAAGCTACTACGTTTCGCCTCTGCTGGCAGGCTATCTCAATCCGCTTTCCTCATCAAAGTCGAATCAGCTCTCCACCCTCTCTGACAAAGACCGCAAGGAACTCGAAGCCCGCGTCACCAAAGTCGAGGTCACAACCGGCGAAACTTCCTCCATTTCCATACGCCTCGAGCGCGCAGCAGAAATAGACGGAACAGTTCTCTACGACGACGGCAGCCCCGCTATCAGCTTGCAAATCGGCCTGCACCAGAAATCCACCGAGCCCCAAAAGCCGGGCGAGGAAAAAAGGTACGCAGGCTTTCTCGAATACGCTGACCAGCGCTCACACGTCACAGATGATCGTGGCCGTTTCCGCCTGCTTGGCATTGCACCCGGTGAGTACATCGTAGACGTGCAGATTCCCACCCCCACCCACAACAGCGCGCAGATCAACCTCATCACCTTGGCGCTTGAGTCCTCTTCCACAGGCTCGCTCACTGTCTATTACGGCAACACAATGCGGCCAAGCGCTGCCAAGACCATCAAGATTGACGGTGGGGAAAGCTTCGCCGGCGCAGACATCACCATTCCTCTGCAAAAACTGCACACCCTGCGCGGCCGTGTCATTATGAAACGCACTGGTCAGCCTCCACCAACCGCCGCTCTGCGCCTGCTCTTTGCAGACACACGCGAGACAGCGCGGGTAGGGCTTGCGGTCAATGGCGAGTTCACGATTCCGTATGTGCCGGAAGACTCCTTCATCCTGCAGGCAATCGCAAGCGAAAATTCGCTGCCCAACTCCGACCCCACAGATGGGGATGCAGGCCTAGGAATCTTCTGGGGGGACGATCAGGATACGCAATGGGAGATAGACAACCCGGACAGCCAGAAAGCTGCGGAACTCCCCTTGGTCGTTCAAAACGATATGGACGCAATCGTTCTGGAAACCCCCGATCCATCCACAAAGAAAACCACCGCGGCATCGGGCTCATCCCCCACCGCACCGCAGCAATAATCGTTATGCGGACTGCGGCACACGCCTCCGGACAAGCTTCCATAGTGCAAAGAAAACGCGCACCAGCAGCAGCGACCCAATGATAATCGTCAACGGAACCGGCGTCAGCACCCCCGTCTTCACCTGCCACCAGAAGTGCACAAGCCCCAGGAACGCAATCACGTAAATGAGTTTATGCAGCAGGTTCCATCGCTTGCCGCCCATCTTGCGAATCGCCCATGTAGTGGAAGTAATCGCAAGCGACAGCAGCAACACCCACGCAGCCACGCCCACCGTAATAAAGCGCCGCTTCGCAACATCTTCCAGTATCGTGTTCACATCAAAGCCGGCATAGAGCGCCACATACGCAAGCATATGAACCGTCGCGTAGAAGAACGCGAAAAGGCCAAGCAAGCGGCGGAAACGAACCAGCCAACTGAGGCTGGGAATCAAACGCCGCACTGGCGTAATCGCAAGCGTAATAGCAATGAGAACGAGCGTGGTATAGCCAGTGGATAACTCCACATTCGCCGCCGGGTCCGCGCCCAGCCCTGCAGGCGTAAGCGCGCCATAAACAAGCCGCGCAAACGGCACAAGGCAGCCAATCCACGTAAGAACCTTCAGCAAAATAATCGTCGAGCGTTTCATCAGTCGGCTTCGCTTACACCCTCAATAGTTTTTACGCAGGTCCATGCCATTGTAGAGCGAAGCCACCTGGTCGCCGTACCCATTAAACATCAGCGTTGTCTTGCGCTGCGCAAACAGCGACGCGCCAATCCTGCGCTCCGTCTTCTGGCTCCAGCGCGGATGGTCCACATTCGGATTCACATTCGAGTAGAAGCCATATTCGCCGCTGTTCTGGTCATTCCAGGTAGTGCGCGGCTGCTTCGCAACAAAGCGGATCGCAACAATCGACTTCGCCGACTTGAAGCCATACTTCCACGGCACCACAATGCGCACCGGCGCGCCATTCTGATTCGGCAGCACCTCGCCATAAAGCCCAAAGGTCAGCAGCGTCAGCGGATTCATTGCCTCATCCATGCGCAGCCCTTCGGAGTAAGGCCAGTCAATCGTGCTCTCACCCGCCCACGACTCAACCTTGCGGTCATAGTAGGAAAGAAACTGCACATACTTCGCCGTCGAAAGCGGGTCACACTGCTTAATCAATTCTGAAAGCGAGTAGCCCACCCACGGAACCACCATGCTCCACGCCTCAACGCAGCGGTGGCGATACACGCGGTCCTCAAGCGGACGCATCTTCAGCAGCGTATCAATATCAAACGTCTTCGGCTGCTTCACCAGCCCTTCCACGCGAACAGTCCATGGCCGCGTAGGCAGCTTGCCCGCATTCTTTGCAGGCAAACTCTTGTCCACACCAAACTCGTAATAGTTGTTGTAGCTCGTAATGTACTGCAAGCTCGTCAACTCTTCGCCCTTCGTAGTCAGCGGGCTGGCAACAGTCTGCAAACGCGTGTCAGCCAGAACGCTGTGCGCCGGCGAAACAAGCTCAGCAATGCGTTCCGCCCCAAGAGCAGCAGCAGACACAGCAAGCGCCCCGCCAAGAAAATTGCGGCGGCTCATGAACTTCTCCTTCGGCGTAATGTCAGACGAAGGAATATCAGATCTCTTATGAATAAGCATGGGAAGCCTCAGCGACCATTAGACACCCAACTGGCCAAATTGGTTACAACCTTTCGTTGGAGGCAAACGGCCACTGCCGCGTAGCGCGAGCCCGCAACAGATAAATCCCCGTCCCTGAAATCCCAATCCCCGCCGCAACAGCCAGCCCCTGCAGCGCATTCACGCGGTTCGCAAGAATAAAAAGAAAGCCCGCCATAGCCGCCAGCGGAGGCAGCGGATAAAACGGAATCCGAAATGGCCGCACCAGCCCCGGCTGCTTCGCTCGCAGCCACATCACGCCAATCTGCTGCAAAAAGAACTGCAGCAGAATCCGCGTCACCACCAGCATCGTAATCACCTGCTGCAGCGAGAAAAAGCAGAACAGCGATGCAACCACTCCCAGCGCAATCAGCGAGCGGTGCGGAATATGATGCTTCGGATGCACCGCAGCAAGAAAGCCAAAGTAGTTCCCTTCCTTGGCCGCAGCATAAGGCACACGCGAATACCCCAGCAGCAGCGAAAACACAGAAGAAAACGCCGTCCACACAACAAGAGCAGCCATCAGCGCCCCAGCCCAGTGCCCAAAGGCAGAGCCTGCAATATCCGCAACAAGCTGCAGCCGTGACGCAACCGTGGCAACAGCCTTCGCGCTGTCATGCACAGCCGGAAGCGCCGCAAGATTCATCCCAACATACATCGCGGAAACAATCGCAATCGAAATCAAAATCGCACGGGGAATCGTGCGCTCCGGCTGCTTCACCTCGCTGCCCAGGAACGTAATGTTGTAGTAGCCCCAATAGTCGTAAGTAGTAATGAGCGTAGCCTGCGCAAGCCCGCCCAGCGCCAGCGCCGCCGACTGCGCAGGCGTTGCGGGCATATGCCATCCCCCCACCGAAGCCGCATGCGCAAACCCTGAAACAATCACCCCCGCAATCGCAGTAATCACGCCGGCAAACAAAATCCACGCCAGCCGGGTAACCGCGCTCAGGTTGCGATAAAGCAGAGCAGTCACCAGCAAACAAGCGCCAGCCGCTGCAAAGTTCCCCCAATGCAATTGCGGCAACGCAGCAAACGGCGCAGCATCCAATCCCGGCCAAAACCACGCCAGAAATCCCGACAACCCAATGCACCCCGAAGCAATCGACAACGGCGCAGAAAAACTCAGTTGCCACACGTAGAGAAAGCTAAGCCAGTTCCCTGCCTTCTCCGCCCCATAAATCTCGCGCAAAAAAGCATACGAGCCACCCGCCCGCGGAAACGCCGCGCCCAGTTCCGCCCACACCAGCCCATCGCAAACCGCAATCGCCGCGCCCAGCAGCCACGCCCACGTTGAAAGATGAAACCCCGCCGCCGCAATCACCAGCGGCAGCGTGATAAACGGCCCCACGCCAATCATCTCCAGCATGTTGAAGAGCACAGCCGGGCGCAGCCCTATGCGGCGTTCAAGATGAGGCGCATTGCCAGACATGGATGTAGGTTCAACCATAGTTGAAGAGTAATTTCAAAGACGCTCTGGCGGATTGTACACTGGCGACACCTATGTTCCTTGCGAAGAGATCTCACAGCGCAGCCGCGCGCATCGCAATCCCCGTCCTTGCCGCAACCATTCTCGTAAGCACCAACACGCACGCGCAGCAGTGGGACCCATCCGCGCTGGCTCCTCACGAAGCCAGCTCCATCGCTCTTCCCTTAGGAGAAGATCGCGGCAACGCAGCCCTGGAACAAGCTCTCCGCCGCCTCAACACCACGGCCAGCGTCATGATGATCGTCGCCCACCCCGACGACGAAGACGGCCCCCTGCTCGCATACCTCAGCCGCACGCAAGGCGTACGCACCACCCTGCTCACGCTCACCCGCGGCGAAGGCGGCCAGAACGCCATGGGCCCTGAAACCTACGACACCCTCGGCCTCATCCGCACTAACGAGCTCCTCAAAGCCGATGAATACTACGGCGCAACCCAGCTATGGGGCACGCAAGCCGACTTCGGCTTCTCCAAAACAATGGAAGAGTCCTTCACCCGCTGGGGCCACGACCGCGTACTCTACGATGCCGTGCTGGCCGTACGCCGCATGCGCCCGCAAGTCATCGTCGCCACCTTCATCGGGGCCGTAAGCGACGGCCACGGCCAGCATCAGGTCTCCGGCGAAATCGCACAGGAAGTCTTCAAAGCCGCAGGCGATCCCAAGGTCTTCCCCGACCAGCTCAAAGACGGCATCCAACCCTGGCAACCGCTCGCCGTCTACGGCATGGTCCCTCGCGCGCAGCTCACGCAGCAAGGCATCTTCGATTACGCAACCGGCAAGTGGGCGCCCGTCGAATTCAAAAACTACATAACCGGCGAAACCACCCACACCGCGCTCACTGCTGACGTAACCATCCCCGTCGGCAACCGCGATGAAATCCTCGGCCGCAGCCCCGTTCAAATCTCCCGCGAAGGCTGGGGCATGCAGAAGTCGCAATACGGCGGCGCAAGCCCCGCGCTCAGCGGCCCCGCAACCTCCAGCTACCACCTCTGGGCCGTAGCCCCCGTAGCAGCCGCCAGCAAAACCAACACCGGCAACCACAGCCTCTTCCTCAACGACCACGTAGCCATCCCGCCAAGCCTCGCAGCCCTAAGCTACCTCGCTGGCGACAACCCGCCGCAATGGCTCCGTGACGGCCTCAGCGGAATCGACACCGAGCTAGCCGCCTTCACCGCTCGCCGCGATCCCCGCGCCAACATCATGGCCGCCCACGAGCTCGCCGCAATCTACCAGCGAACCATCGAGCTACGCGACCACATCTCCACCAGCGAGCTAAACCCTCAGGCCAAAGCCAGTCTCATCCTCGAGCTGAACTACAAAATCGACGACTTCCAATCCGCCCTGCAGCAACTCCTCGGCCTCGAACTAACCGCCTTCCGCACAAAGTCAGCATCAACCTCGCGCGGCATGTCCCGCGGCGACTCCGCCGACGAAACACCCGCCAGCGTCTCCCCCGGCGAAGAATTCTCCGTCCGCATCCACACCTCCCACGCCGAGCCGTCCGCCGTGCTATCCAAAAACGGCCTCGTCAGCCCCTCCAGCGAAATCACAGCATCAGCCATCCCTTCAGCAACCGCCCCCAGCACGCCCGCAAACGACATCTTCTACCGTGCGCAAGTCGAAGCCGCCGCCAAGCCCACCGAGCCCTACTTCACGCGCCCCTCCATCGAGCAGCCTTATTACGACGTAGCCAACCCCGCATGGCGCGGACGCTCCTTCGCTCCCTGGCCGCTTGAAGCCTGGGTCGAGTACGACTTCGACGGCGTCCCCATCCGCCTCAGCTCCGTCGTGCAAACCCTCCAGCACATTCCCGGCGAAGGCGGCCTCTACGAACCTCTCGTCATCACCCCCGCCATCGGCGTCAGCATGACACCCGAAGCCCGCATCCTTCCCCTCGACGGAAGCCCTCTTCCAGTCAAGGTCGTAGTCCACACGCAGCACGCCGCCGAAGGCACCGTCTCCCTCAAGCTCCCCGCAGGCTGGACCTCCCAACCCGCGGAAGCCCACTTCGCCACCAAATCCGCCAGCAACACCGAACCAATCCTCTTCTCCGTCACACCCAGCGCCGCACAAGCCACCGCCTACAGCCTGCAAGCCGTCGCACAATCCGGCAACGCAAGCTACACCAGCGGATGGAAGCGCGTAGGCTACGACGGCCTGCGCCCCTACAACCTCTACAACGCAGCAGAACTCAAAACCCGCAAAATCGACGTCAAGCTAGCCCCCGGCCTGCGCGTCGGATACGTCATGGGTGCAGGCGACCTCGTCCCGGAAGCAATGGAAGCCATGGGCATCACCCCGCACCTGCTCTCCGCCTCGGAAATCGCCTCCGCCGACCTCTCCACCTTCAACGTCATCGTCATCGGCATCCGCGCCTACACCACGCGCCCTGAGCTAACCACCAACCACGCCCGCCTCGACGCCTTCGTAAAAGCCGGCGGCACGCTCATCGTGCAATATCAGCGAACCGCCTTCCCTTCCCCGCTGCCGCTCGACCTCGGCCATCCGCAATCTCCTGAAAACGTCGTAGACGAAACCGCCCCCGTAAAAATCCTCGCCCCCCAGGACCCGCTCATGAGCTGGCCCAACACCATCACCATCGCCGATTTTGACAACTGGGTAGAAGAGCGCGGCCATTCCTTCCTTGTCTCATGGGACCCCGGCTACACACCCCTCACCGAGACAGCCGACGCAGGCCAGGACCCGCAGCGCGGCGGCCTCATCGTAGTTCGCAACACCGCCGCCACCGGCAAAGGAACCTATATTTATGTTGCCTACGCGCTCTACCGGCAACTCCCGGAGCTGGTCCCCGGCTCCTACCGCCTGCTAGCAAACCTCCTAAGCGCCGGAGCCGCACACTAAACAGCCTCTGACGAATCGAATGTGTTTTGTATGGAGGGAGTAGGGGCCTTCAGGCCCCTGAAAAACTAACGAAGAAAAGAAAAGGGCTTTAGCCCCGGACTTCTTCTCAAAAACGCCATGCTTGCCCCAATATCTAATTCCGTCAAATTCCTTTAACCGACCCCGCCTTCACAAAGATTAATGCAGCGTAAATTCTCTTTTATCAATCTGTTACAACCATTAAATCTCTGTAAATTAGTCATATATTCATCTTCTCCTGTCAGTCTGAGGCTGGAAGCAACTGGGTTTGCACGCCGCAATAGGTGTGCGCCTGGGGATCTGGTTGTGTCCGGAATAGTTCCGAAGCAAACCGTCGGAGCACGCCGGGTGCATGAAACAACGCTGAACTGAACAAGAGAGGCCCAATGAATTTCAAACTCAAAGCGGTTGCCGCAATGATCCTGGCAGCCAGCATCCCTGGCACGTATGCCGTGGCGAGCGACGGCACGCCAAAGAAGCATAAGGCCAAGAAAGCCGCGCATGTTGAAACCTGCGGTAGCTGCGATCAGATCGACGCACTCCGCCGCGACCTTCAGGGACAGATCGATGGTCTGAAGACTGACCTCGCGTCCAAGGACGCCGCTCTGCGCCAGGCGCAGCAGCAGGCCGCCGACGCGCAGGCCGCTGCCGACAAGGCCAACGCCGCTGCCGCCGGACTGTCTGACAATGCCACTGCGGTCAGCGCGCTTCAGGGCACGGTCAACGACCTGAAGGCGAACCAGCTTTCGCTGGCCACCACCGTCTCCGACGAAACCTCCAAAATCAAGCAGCAGCTCGAGAGCCCGGACACAATCCATTACAAGGGCATCACGATTTCGCCGGCTGGCAGCTTTATCGAAGCCGCAACAGTATGGCGTAGCGCGGCAACGGGTGGCGGCATCAACACCCAGTTCACCGGCATTCCGCTGGAACATGGGGAAACAGGCAACGTAAGCGAATTCCAGGGAGAAGGTCGTCAGTCCCGCCTGGCCCTCAAGGCCGTTGGCAGACTGAACAACATGACCATGACCGCCTACTACGAAATGGACTGGTTGGGTGCAGGCGCAACCTCCAACAACAACCAGTCGAACAGCTACGTGCTGCGTCAGCGCCAGTTGTGGGCGCAGGCAGCGCTGCAGAGCGGCTGGAAGTTCACCGGCGGCCAGATGTGGTCTCTCGCGACGGAAACCACGCACCTGCTGGATAACGGCACGGAAATCCTCCCGGGCACCATCGACCCGCAGTACAACGCCGGCTTTGTGTGGGCGCGTCAGTATGGCTTCCGCGTCTCGAAGGACTTCGGTAACAAGTTTGCCCTCGGTGTCTCGGCGGAAAATGCGGAGACTCTGAACCCGGCCGGTTCGGGTCTGCCCGCCTTTGTGCTGCTCGGCCAGTTGGGCAACAGCGGCGGTCTCTACAACGCGTTCAATGCGAACATCTCTTACAACCTGGCTCCGGACATCGTCGCCAAGCTGGCAGTTGAACCCGGCTGGGGACACTTTGAAGTCTTCGGTATCCAGCGTATGTTCCGTGATCGCATCTACCCGAACGTGGCCAATGGCTACACGGAAGCTAAGAATGACGACGCTGTGGGTGCAGGCATCGGCGGCGGCTTCCGCGGACCTCTCGGCAAGTATGGTTCGGTTGGCCTGAAGGCTCTGTACGGCAAGGGCGTTGGCCGCTACGGCAGCTCCACCATTGCGGATGTCACGATTGCGCCTTGGGGCGGCATCGTGCCCCTCAAGAACCTCTCCGGCTTGGCAACGTTGGAACTCACTCCCACCAAGCGCCTCTCCATCTACCTGAACTATGGTGGCGATTACGTATATCGCCAGACCGATGGCGGCACGTGGGGCTACGGCTCGTACCTGACCGACATGTCGGGCTGCAACACAGAGCCTGCTCCTGCTTCAACGGTGACCAATGGTTTCCCGCCTTCCACGGTTGGGCCGGCCCATTGCGGCAACCAGAACAAGGACGTGCAGGAAGCCACCGCTGGCTACTGGTATGACATCTACCGCGGCTCGAAAGGTCGTCTGCGTCAGGGCATCCAGTACAGCTACTTCGCTCGCAACCTCTGGTCTGGTGTAGGTGGCCCGCTCAACCCGAGCGGCTCTGCCCAGGGCACGGACAACGTCGTAGAAACCTCCTTCCGCTACTACCTCCCGTAGTCGCAGAACAACCCCAAACGAGGAAGGGCAGCCCGATGGGCTGCCCTTCCTCGTCCCCCCCTCTCATCTTCGTTCACCCGCAAAATCATCGGGTATCATCCTGCACGAAGCGCATTGGGGCCCCGCGCACAGGTTTCATCGTGCATGGGGTAGGCGGAGCGAAGGATCTGCGGTTGCCTTGTATAGTTTTTGCCTTTTACAGTTTTTCCGTCTTTTACAGTTCTGAGCCCTTTATCTAAAAACCCTGTACCCCACACCCTATCCCCTGTACCCTGCTCTCCTGTGGAAAACCCTTGTCAAGTCCCAAACTCGAAAATATTTCCTAACTCATTGATTCTATTAAGCAAAAATCTTCTCCAGGTTTGCGCTCAATTATGGCCTTTTATGCCAAACTAAAAATAAGCAGAAAAACAGCCCGATTCCAAAGGAATCGGGCCGTTCCGTTTTAAGGGCCGGAAGATACTCCCCCCTCTTAATACTGGGACTGTGAGACTGTAGACCCACAATCCAAGCCAGAAAAAAGGAAAGAATTTTTATTTTTTCCGCAAAGTAACCACTTTCCGTCACCCCATTAACCACTTAATAAACACCAAAGAACACCTACAAACGCAACCAAATCAGCAACATAATGCCGCTCCCACCCGGGAGCGGCATTTTTCATGCACAACCGCCAAAAGGAGACCCACCATGCGCACCAGCCCTCAGGGCATCAACCTCATCAAGCAGTCCGAAGGCTTCCGCCCCACCCTGTACAAGGACGCCGTAGGCCTCCTCACCATCGGCTACGGCCACCGCATCCGCCCCACCGACTGCTTCTCCGGTCGCATGACCGAGCCACAGGCCGAAACCATCCTCGCCGCCGACATCGCCGCCGCCGAGCAGTCCGTCACCCGCCTCGTCAAAGTCCCGCTCACACAAGGCCAGTTCGACGCCCTCGTAGACTTCGTCTTCAACCTCGGTTCCGCACGCCTGGCCTCCTCCACACTGCTCAAGGACCTCAACGAAGCCCGCTACCCCGACGCCGCCCGCCAAATCCTCCGCTGGGACCACGCCGGAGCCAAAATCCTCCCCGGCCTCGAACGCCGCCGCATGGCCGAGTACCAGCTCTTCACCGCGCAGCAGCCCCCACAATCCGCCGCCGCCTGAAAGCAGGTTCTTCTGGAATTTCGAGTCAAAGATAGGCCGGGGCTTCAACCCCGGCAATCAAACCGACAAATAAAGAGGAGGGCCTTTAGGCCTGAGGTATGCCGGGTACCGCCAATCCTCCGACTCCAATTCCCCAGGCAGCAACACCCCACCCACCCGCATCCAAGCATTCTGGAAAAGCTGGTTCTAAAAATAGATACACTTAGCCTCAGCAGCTTTTCCGATACCATAACCCACACAAGGAGAACCATCCCTTATGTTCAAGCTTCTTGTTCACTGGTTATTGAGTGCTCTCGCCCTCATCGTCACCGCGGAAGTCATCCCCGCCTTTGAAGTCCAGAGCTTCAGCTCCGCGCTCGCCGCCGCGCTCGTCATCGGCCTGCTCAACGCCACCATCGGCCTCATCCTCAAGATTCTCACCATCCCCATCAGTATTCTCACCCTGGGAATCTTCCTGCTAGTCATCAACGCGCTGATGATCCTCTTCGCCTCAGCCATCGTCAAGGGCTTCCGCGTCCACGGCTTCCTCCCCGCATTCATCGGAGCGGCCATCCTGGCCCTGCTAGGCATCCTCATCCGCACCATCTTGAAAGAAGCCTGATTCGCTACTTCCCGCAACTATCCAGCGGGCCAAGCTCACTGCCAACCTTTTCGAGCCTGGCCCGCAACCTCGCCTCCACCTGTGCAAATGCCCCCACCGGCAGCGCCGCTGGATTCAACGCCTTCTCCGCACCGCAAACCCGCAGCGGCTCCCCGGCCACGCCCAGCGAATGCAGCTTCCCCGCATCACCATACACCGCCACACCGCCAATCATCACCAGATCAATCGCCGTAATCCGGTTCGCCACAATCGCATCGTAAGGATTCCCCGCCGCACCCGAAGCCTTAACCAGAAACAAATCCGCCAGCATCCCCGGCGCAATCGTTCCCACCTTGTCGTCAATCCGGGCCACCCGCGCCGGCACACTCGACGACATCTCCACCAGTTGCCTCGCACTGAACAACCCATGCAACTGCTCGCGGCTCACCCTGTCCGCATACTGAATCTCTTCCCAAAGATTGTCCGACCCGCTCGGCGACCAATCCGGAGCCAGCGAAATCGTCACACCCTCGCGAAACGCCGCATCCACATTCGCCGTCTTCCCATACAGCTCAAAGTTCGACCGCGGCGACCACACAATCGAAGCCCCAGCCTGGTGCACCCGCGCCAACTGGCTCTCACTCAACCCCACCGAATGCACCAGCGCCGTATGCGCCGTCAGCAGCCCATGAGCCTCCAGCAAATCCAGCTCCTGCGCAGACTCCGCATCCGTGGGCAGCCCCTCGGCAATATGAATCGCCAGCAAGTCCAACTCCCCATCGCGAATCTCCCGCGCATACTTCGCCGCCGTCGCCCCATCCATATCCCGCGGCAAAATCCCAATCGAGTTCGCAATGCGCTCATGGTCCACCGCATCGCCATAAAACCCCGTCGCATGGTCCAGGTTCCTCACCAGCCCGCGAATGCAACCCGGCCCGCCCATCCCAATAAACGAGGTAGTCCCCCCAATCAGCGCCTTCACTTCCACATACTCGTCAATGTCGCAAACGCTATCCGCCGGCAGCGCGCGATACTTCGCCTCCAACTGCCGCTGATACACATCCCAGTCGCGCCACTCATAGCGATTGGCAAACTTATGCGGTGGCGTCCATCGCGGAAAAACATTGAACGAAGGATGATTATGCAGATCCACAAACCCCGGAAAAATCAGGTCGTCGGTCTCTACCACCTGCGCCCCGCTAATCTCCGGCTTCGCACGCTCCACATGCAGAATGTGGCCCTTCCAGATATCGAGCCACCCATGCTCAATCACGCCCTCCGGCGTAACAACATTGCCACCCAGCAGCAAATGCACAGGCTCCTGCGCCCTCGCGCAGACAGCACTCCCCAACACAAGCATCAAAAGACAAAAAGAACGGCGCATGGTGGATTCATTCTCCCACACCATGCGCCGCATTCTTACTCGTCCAGTTCTGTTTAGCTTGTTACTCAGCGCTGCCCAGCATCAGCAGCCTTCTCCTTCCAATCCTTCTTCTTCGCTGCATCCGCATCTTTCGCGCCCTGCGGCTTCTTCGTCAGCCCCTGATTCGTCAATACTGGCCCATTCAGCGTCTCAGGAGTCCGCATCGCACCGGCACTAGAAAACCCACCCGCAGGCCGCACCCTCACCGGAGCAGCAGTAGCATTCCCCGCGCCCACAACAGCCATCCGCGCAGAAATCTGCCATGCCCCGCCAGCCACCACGCAAACAATCGCCGCTGCAGCAGCGCCACGCGTCCAAACCGGCAGCCATCCTCGCGAGCCTTCCGCCGCAACTGGCCAATCCAGCACACGCGCATTGCGCGGAACCGCCTGCAATCCCTTCTGCACCCGCTCCGCCAGACCCTCCGGCGCAGGCAGATTCGCAATCAGCCGCAGCGTAGCTTCCGCCTCACTCAATCCCGTATTGTTAACCTCGTTCTCACTCATAGCCCACTCCCGCCGCGGTCTTTTCGCGCCCGTCCCATCTTCTCCGACATCAAGTTCCGCGCACGAAACAACCGCGACCTCACACTCGACTCCGTAACGCCCAGCACATCGGCAATCTCCACGCTCGAAAGCTCTTCAAACGCCGAAAGCGCCAGCACTTCCTTCTCCTTCGCCGGCAGCGTCTCCACCATCGCCAGCACATGCGCATGATGCTGCGCCGCCGCCGCGCGCTCCTCCGCGCTCAAACCCTCCGCAGGAAGCACCCGCGCCATCTCTGCCACATCATCCGTCTCCGGCCGCGTCTTCGCCCGCCGTTTCCGGTCCAGCACAATATTCCACACAATGCGAATCAGCCACACGCGATGGTCGCGCACCTCACCCAGCATCTCGCGATGCTTCATCACGCGCAGAAACGTCTCCTGCACCGCGTCCTCGGCGTCTTCCGCCTGCCGCAGCACAGAGTAGGCCACGCGATAGAGCGTACCTGCATACTGCTCCACCAGTGCCGCAAGCGCCTGCTCGCTCGTCCGTTCGCTCATTTCCCCGTACACAGCGCTCCCGGCCGTCCCCATCCACGCCCGTTCCAATACCAAGGTGCCCATACAGCCACCAGACGCAGAGCAGGGCAATTCTGCTCATCCCAATGCAATGGACGAATTACCCACTCAAAATAGCAAATCCCACCTCCGCGAACCCGCAAAGGTGGGATTATTCTCTTCAAAAATCGAAGGCCTTTTTCGTCTCTCGTCCTTCGTCACTCGTCCCTAAACTTACTTTCCGCCTAACTTCTGCGCCGCAAACGAGCCGGCCATGCCTTCCTTATCGGCGTCCTTAATCTTCGCCCACAGAGCCTTCGCCTGCTCCTGCTTGCCCTGCGCAACGTAAAGGTCAGCCAGCGCAAGCTGCGCCACCGGCGTGCTCACCGTCTTGGAAGGGCTGCCAGCCAGTTCGTTGTACAAATCAACCGCCTGCGAATCGCGGCCCGTCTGGTGGTAGAGCCCCGCCAGCGCAAGCTTCGCAAGATTGGCCGTGTTCTTATCCCACGCACCGGCAGCAGCCTTCAGCTCACTCTCCGCCGTGCCGTTCTGTCCCAGCTCTTCCGCGGTAATTCCCGTAAAGTAGTGCGCCTTCGCGCCCACCGGAGTCCAGCCGTAGCTCTTCGCCACATTCTCAAACTGCTGATTCGCAGCCTTCGCGCGCTCGGCGGAAGTGTTATAAAACCCGCTCTGCGCAGGCACTCCCGGCTGGTTCAGCGGAGCCGTATAGGTATCCACCGCCGCTCCAAGAGCCTTCTCCGCGGCGCCGGTCTGCACATTCCAGAAGATAAGAGCGCCAATCACCACAACCAGCGCAACTCCGGCAATCACGGCATAGCGCACAGCGTTGGCGCGATGCGCTTCCAGCCAACCAAGGCCGGACGCGGTTGCCTGTGCAAACTGATCCTGTTTCAGGGCGTGACGTGTCTGTGTATCCACTTGTTTTTTCTCGTGTTCTTTCTCTGGAATCTGTGCAGGCCAATCGAACTAAGCAAGCCCGGCAAAAAGGAAGGCACTGCTGCTGCAACCCCAATAGTTTATCAGCGAAGGCGCCAGTTTCGGAATGGCGCCACGCAGCAACTTCTACTTCTCTACCACCGCCCGCATATAGTACCGCCCGCCAATCTCCTCAATGCCGTGCACTTCCCGCTCAAACCCCGGAAAACGCCGCCCAAACTCTTCCATTGCGGAAATCAGCTTCACCACCGGGCTCCCCGCATCGCCAAGCCGCTCGCCCGGCATACACATCGGAATCCCCGGCGGATATGGCACCAGCATCACCGCCGCAATGCGCCCGGCCATCTCGTCAAACGGAACCTTCTCCGTCTCGCCGCGCACCAGCTTCTGGTAGGCCTGCCACGGCGTCAGCACCGGGTCAAAATCCTCGTCGCAAGCCGCGTTCACCAGCCCCGGCAAGTTCAACTCAATCATCGCCAGGTGCATCTCGTCGCTCAGCTCGCGCAGCGTTACGCCGCGATACCGCTGCGGAAACTTCGACACCAGCTCCGGCATTGCTTCCGTCAGCTCGGCATCCGAGTCATACAGCCGCTTGAACTCGAAGAGATTTTCCAGCAGCGCGCCCCACTTGCCCGTACTCGTTCCCACTGAGAACAGCACCAGCACCGTGTAGTCGCCCGTACGCGCAATCTCCACGCGCCGCCCATCCAGAAACTCCGTCAGCAGCGCCGCCGGAATCCCAAACGTATCAAGCTGCCCCTGCGCATTCACGCCCGGCATCACGATTGTGACCTTCGTAGGGTCCAGCATCGAGTAGCCGTCGCCAATATCCGCATCCTGGTAGCCGTGCCACATCTCGCCCGGCTTCAGCGTCCAGCAGCTCGACTGCGTAGCGAGCACCTGGTCCGGCGTCTCTTCCAGCAGCATGCTGTCGCCCGTCGCCGGGTCCGTCACGCGCTCCGGCTGATACAGCTTGAAGAACCATCCATCGCCATTCTTCGCATCCGCGCGCAAACGGTGCGCCACCGAAGCAATCGCCTTGCGAAACGCAATCGCATCCAGCAGCGTCTCCTGCATCAGCGTGTGCCCCGCAGGCTCATCCATCATCGCCGCCGCCACGTCAATCGAAGCAATCAGCGGATAAAACGGCGAAGTCGTGCCGTGCATCATGAACGACTCGTTGAACTGGTCAAACTCCAGCGGAGCCCTGTCGCTCAACTTCACATGCACCATCGAAGCCATCGAAAACGCCGGCAGCATCTTGTGCGTAGACTGCACAGAAAAAATCAGCGGACGATCCGGCATCTCCTCTGGAACACCCATCGCAAAGCGCCCCTTGTACAACTCGTGGAACTTCGCATACGCATACCACGCCTCGTCAAAATGCACGCGCGGCACGCTCTTCGCAAGCTGCTCCACCACCTTGTTCACGTCATAACAAAGCCCGTCATACGTGGAGTTCGTCACCACGGCATAGGTAGGCTTCTTCGACGGCGCATCCGCGGTAAACGGGCTCTTCGCAATCAGTTCCTGCACACTCTCCGGCGTAAAGCGCCACAGCGGCACCAGCCCAATCATGCCGTAACCATTGCGCGTCGGCTTGAAATAAACAGGCCGCGCTCCCGTCACCGTCAGCACATGTGCAATCGACTTGTGGCAATTCGCATCCGCAAGAACAATGTCATCCTGCGCAATCACGCCATGCCCAACAATCTGGTTCGACGTGGAAGAACCGCCCAGCACGTAGAACGTCCAGTCCGCGCCAAAGATGCGCGCGGCATTCCGCTCCGAGTCTCCCGGAGGTCCAATATGGTCCAGCCACGACCCCAGCGGAGCCGTAGAGATCCCAAGGTCGGCACGCAGCAGGTTCTCACCAAAAAAGCTGTGGAACTCCATGCCAATCGGATGCTTCAGATACGCGACGCCGCCCATGTGTCCCGGCGCGTCCCACGAGTACGCACCCTGGTCCGTGTACTTCTTCAGCTCGCGAAAATACGGCGGCAAAAGCTGCTCGTGATAGCGCTCCACGGCAAAGTCCACGCGGTTCGCAATAAACGCAGGCGTATCACCGAACAAGTGAATGTACTCATGAACCTGCTTCACCACTTCAAGCGGCAGGTCGCTCACCAGCGTACGGTCTGCAATCAGGAAGACCGGAATCTTCTTGTTCCGCTGGCGCACAGCACGCAAAATCTGCAGCGCGGCGCGCTCGTCAAACTGGTTGTCGCCCTCAAGATCCCAGTCCAGCAGAATCGCCGAATGCGACGGGTCTGACATCACCAGCGACAACCCATCCTCGGGCGTCGAGGTGCGCACAACTTCATAGCCTTCTTCTTGAATGGCGCTGACCAGGCGCTCCATAGCGCGGTCAGCCACCGACTCCGTGCCGCCTTTTTCGCCGGCAATTAAAACAACCCAACGTCTTTCGTTCACAGTCCGATATTATCGCGCCTTACGCCAATAAAAGCGACAGTCCGGTAAATGCTTTTACAACCGCTCCCCGCTCTGCCGCAAATGCCCCTGCAACAAGGCCTTTCTATCGCCACAAACCCACAATCAGGCCCCCAATCACAATCAGGCATCCGCCGGCCAAAACCGGAAGGGTTGGGACAGCGCGAAAGAAGAGATAATTTGTAAGCTGGAAGACCACGAACAAGGTGGCGATATAGATGCCCGTAACCTGCGCAAACTCCACCGGAGCCAGGTTGAGCGACGTTCCATAGAGCGTAAGCGCCACCGCGCCAATGGCAAATAAGCCAATCCGCGCCGCAATGCTGTTCTGGTGCAGCGCAATGCGCACCACGGCATCTCCGGTGGCTTCAAGAACAGTGGCCATCAGCACAAACAGGAAAATCTTCATACTGCCATGTTCTCAGGAGCGCGAAATGGACGCAAGAAAAGTCCCTAGCGTCCGTCTCATTCCCTCATTCCACACACCGCTCTCCAGTGATACGCTGGAAGCATGTACGAAGACTTCCACGTAACCGACCGCTGGACCGGAGAAGACCTTCACTGCCGCTGGAAGGCCAACATCGTAGCCATTGCCACGCGCCACGCCGACGCCGTTGACGTCCGCTTTGACGTAAACGACAAGCCGATGTGGATTGCGCTCCCCGCAACCGCCTGGGTTGAGCAGAAGAAGCGCACCGGCAAGGTCATCACCGACCAGCTAGCCGCGCAGGTTGCCGGCCTGTATCTCAAGCAGCTCGTCGAGGAAGGCTATGACGCCGCCCGCGAGATGTACACGATGACCGTGGACGAGGTTCTGGCAAATCTCGACGTCGTGGTCGAGGAAGCCAAGTCGCAGGGATTCATTCCGCAGTTACCAGTGGGAATTAACGCGCTGGTTTAGCTGAAAATTTAATTTTAGAAAGCCCTTTCTCCGTTCGACGGAGGAAGGGCTTTTTCATGCGGCGAATGGGTATTTTTGGGAGATGTGCACTGGAAAGTGTGCATAATTGAGGGGATTTTTCCTCTTATTATTTTCACCCATATCGTTGAAAATAATTGAGTTAAACACGAAAATTTGGGACATTCGGGGGGGGGGGGGGTGGG
>NZ_JBZYWK010000015.1:0-95578 GCF_059115385.1 Occallatibacter sp. FHG110214_02
CGAGGCCGTGATTGCCGACAAGGGCTACGACTCGGACAAGATCGTCGCGCATGTGAAAGTGGCGATGAAAGCCCAGGCGGTGATTCCGCCGCGCTCCAACCGCAAGCTGCAGCGCGAGTACGACAGAACCTTGTATAAGCTGCGCAACCGCATCGAACGCTGTTTCAGCAGATTAAAACAGTTCCGCAGATTCGCCACTCGCTACGAGAAATCGAAAACGTGCTTCCAAGCCCTCGTCGCACTCGCCTGCTCTGCCATCATCCTTAACCTAATTGTCGATACGGCCTAGGGACTAGTAAAGGCAACTCTATTGCTGCGGCATGTGCGAGGCTAAAAAGTCGAATAATGTTTTCAGTGCGGAATCATGTTGATATCATCCTTTTTCTGGAGGGTCGGCATGAAGAAGGCCGGTGGGTCGGATTTGGAGGCGGTGGAGGCTTACCTGGCGGCGGTGCCGGAACCGGCTCGCTCTACGCTGGGGAAGGTGCGGGAGGCGATTCGCGCAGCTGTGCCGGAGGAGGCTACCGAGGGGATGAGCTATGCGATGCCGGCATTCCGGTATAAGGGCGTGCTGGTGAGTTATGCGGCGTTTAAAGGGCATTGCAGCTTGTTTCCCATGTCGGCGGCGCTGATGGATGCGATGGGCGAGGCCGTGGCGCGGTACCGGACGGCGAAGGGGACGCTGCAGTTTTCGCATGAGAGGCCGCTGCCTGCGGCGTTGGTGAAGAAGATTGTGAAGGCTCGCGTGGCGGAGAATTTGGCGCGGAGGAAGTAATGCGACGGGTTTGTGGGGATTGAGGACGGGGGTATGAGTTCCCACCCTTCTCCACCCCAGCGAGCACAAATCGCTCGCCGGGGGCCCCGGTACAGCAGAAAAAAACCGCAAGGATGGGGCACGACAGATTTGGGGTAAAAGCATACCTCAGGGGCTAAAGCCCTGTGCTTTTGTAGGCCTTCTGATTGCCGGGATAAATCCCCGGCCTACCCAGTGCCCTGGTGGCTTAAATCCAGACAATGCCTGTGCGGGGTTGGGTACGGTTTTTGTATAGGTTTGAGTCACTTACGAAATAGCCGGTAAGTACCTTTATTTCCAAGTACCTTTGGTTACTGTGCGGAGTACCTTTGTGACGAGTGGCGGAAAGAATTTTGCTAATGTTTTGCGCGCCGGAACACTAGATTAGAGGGAGTTAAGAAA
Organism: Occallatibacter sp. FHG110214_02; assembly: GCF_059115385.1. Taxonomy (NCBI): domain Bacteria; kingdom Pseudomonadati; phylum Acidobacteriota; class Terriglobia; order Terriglobales; family Acidobacteriaceae; genus Occallatibacter; species Occallatibacter sp. FHG110214_02. The sequence continues at coordinate 1,196 of NZ_JBZYWK010000015.1, forward strand.
GCGGCATATCGATAAAGGCGCGGGCCGCTGCGCAAAAAAGCTCTCCTAGAGAAGGAAGCGACCCTTGGACAACTTTCGTTTTACCCATGCTGGGGCAACTGTGCTCCTGGCTACTGTTTTGTATGTGCCTGGTTCTCTCTTGACGGTGTCGGCCCAGACGCCGGGGAAGGTTTTGGTGCGTCCGGATTTAGCTCCGGAGCTGCGGCTGGATGAGAGCCGTCGGGTGGTTCTGACTGGAAATACGCCTGCCATTGTGCGGGCCGGCATTGATATGGGGCCGGTGGATGGTGGGCTGCAGCTTGAAAAGATGATGTTGCTGCTGAAGCCTTCTGCGCAGAAACAGGCGGCGCTGGATGCGCTGGTGGCGGCGCAGCAGAAGCCGGGGGCTGCGGAGTTTCATCGCTGGGTGACGCCGGAGGATTTTGGGGCGAGATTTGGAGCGGATGCCGGCGATGTGGCGCAGGTAACGGCGTGGCTTGAGGGGCATGGGTTCTCTGTAGACGAGGTGGCGGCGGGGCGGCGGGTGATTTGCTTTTCCGGCTCGGCGGCGCAGGTAGAGGATGCCTTTGCAGCTCCGATGCACCGCTTTGCTGCAATGGGGATTGGCTCTTCTGCTGTGGAACATATTGCGAATGTGCGGGACCCGGAGGTTCCGGCGGCGCTGGCGGGAGTGGTGGCCGGGGTGGTTTCGCTGCATGATGTGCGGCGGCGGTCAGCTTTGCATGTGAACAAGCCGCTTGTCGCGCAAAAGCAGGATTCGCGCGGGGCGTGGGATACGGGGGGCTTTCACTATCTCTACCCGGCGGATATGGCGGCGATTTATGACGCAGCTCCGCTTTACACCGATGGCACGGCGGGTAAGGGCGTGGGGATTGCTGTAGTGGGGCGGAGCAATCTGCAGGAGAGCGATGTGGCGGCATTTCGCAAGGCGGCGGGGCTGCCGGCAAGCAAGCCGGAGGTGATTTTGCCGGGCAAGGACCCGGGGTTGGTTACCGGCGACCAGATTGAGTCGACGCTGGATGTGGAATGGGCGGGGGCGATGGCTCCGGCGGCGAAGGTGACGTTGGTAGCTGGAAAGACTTCGGCGACTACGGATGGGGTGGACCTGGCAGCGGCTTACGTTGTGAACCATGCTGTTGCGCCGGTGGTGAGCGTGAGCTATGCCGAGTGCGAGCAGGCGATGGGCGCGGCGGAGATGGCGTTTTACAACAGCCTTTGGGAGCAGGCAGCGGCGGAGGGGATGAGCGTCTTTGTGGCATCCGGCGATGAGGGAGCGGCGGGATGCAATGCGGGAACGGATGAGGAAGGCACGCAGGCGGCGGTGAATGGGATGTGCTCGTCTCCGTATGCGACCTGCGTGGGCGGAACGGAGTTTGAGGATTCGGCAGACGCGCAGGAGTACTGGACGGATGCGAATGGCTCGGGGAACGGGTCGGCACTGGGGTATATTCCCGAGCAGGTTTGGAATGAGAGCGCGGCGGACAACGGCTATGGGCTTTGGGCTACGGGCGGCGGGGTGAGCACGGTGTATACGCAGCCGTCGTGGCAAACGGGCGTGACGGCGAACGCGATGCGGACGGTGCCGGATGTGGCGCTGACGGCGGCGGCGCATGATGGCTATGTGGTGATTGAGAACGGGTCGCAGTGGGTGGTGAGCGGTACGTCTGCGGCTACGCCGAGCTTTGCGTCGGTGATGGCGCTGGTGGTGGAGTCGCAGGGCGGCTGGCAGGGGAATGTGAATTCGGCGCTGTATATGCTGGCGAAGGCGGAGCCGGGAGCGTGGCATGAGACGGCTTCCGGGACGAACTCGGTGCCGGGCGTGACGGGATTTGCAGCGACGGGCGAGACATACAACCTGGCGACGGGGCTGGGCAGTGTGGATGCGAAGGTGCTGGTGGCGAAGTGGGCGGTGACGAAGCTGAATCCGAAGGCTACTCCGCAGCCGGTGGGGATTCATGCCGGCCCTGTTTCAGGACCGGCAAAATCGATGCGGACGGCGCGGGCTTACTGATTCGCGCTTATTCCGAGAGGTTTTCGCCGAGCTTGGCAAAGGCGCTCTGGATTTTGGCGGGGATGTCGGCGGGATTGTCGCCGAGGGCGTAGCCGATTTCGAGCACGGCCGCGGGGGGCGTGGGAATGGCTTTCAGCAGGCTTGTGGTCTGTTCCCAGTTGATGTCGCCGTCGCCGGGCCAGAGATGTTCGTCGCGCATGCCGTGGTTGTCGTGAAAGTGCAGCGACTTGACGCGCTTGGCGAGGACGGAGACTGCCTCCGGGATGCCAACGGTACAGTTGGCGTGGCCGAGGTCGAGGCAGACGCCTACGTTATCGAGATGGCCGAGGTCGAGGACCGTGAGCAGGCGCTCGGGTGTTGTGGGCTCGCTGATGAGGTTTTCTACGAGCAGCTTGACGCCAAGGGGCGCTGCGAATGCGCCGAGGTGTTCGAGCGCGGTGAGTGAGTACTCCATGGTGCGCTGCGACCAGGTATCGGTGCGCTCGCCGAGGTGGACGACGAGGAACTTGAGGGGGATGTGCTCGGCGGTTTCAAGGGCGCGCTTGATTTCGTCCATGGCGTCGATGCGGCGGGCTTTTTCCGGGTGAACGACGTTGACGGCGGGAGCGCCGGCGCGGCCCATTTCGCGGTCAGGAAAGAGTGGCGCGTGCATGGAGAAGGCTTCCAGCGGGTTGGAACGGAACCAATTGGCAAGCTCCAGCACGCTGTCGCGGCTGGTGTAGTCGAAATGCTGACGGGCGGCGAAGATTTCAACCGCTTGTACACCCGTGCCCCGGATCGTTTCGAGCAGTCCGGGGTGCAGGCGCTGATTCAAAAATAGATGCGTAGAGAGAACCCGCAGCATGAGTCACAACTCCAGGCCGTTCTGGATAAATTGCAGGAATCGGCCATTGTTACCTCCTATTTTCTCACTTTTTGAATAACTTACAGCGAAGAAGCAGTGAATGTTTGAGGTTACTGTTGGGGTGCGGGGGCGCGGATGGTTATTGCCCGTGCTGGAACTGGCTGCCGGGGAGGAAGGCGGGGCGCTGAGAGGTGTCGGCTACGGCTCCGACGAGGCGGTAGAAGAAGAGATTGAATTTGGTAGCGGCGTCGAAGTCCATGGGCTGCGTAAGGTCGTCTTGCGGGCGGTGGTAGCGGACCTGATACCACTCGCGGTAGCGCTTTTCGGCGTCGGTTCCGGGGTCGAAGCCGAAGACGAAGGAGATGGCCGGGACGCCTGCGCGGAGGAACGGGAACTGGTCGGCGCGGCGGAGAAGGCCGCGTTCGGGTTCACGGTCGGCACGCAGCTCGATGCTCATTTTTGCGCCGACTTGTTTGGTGGTTGCGCCGAGGGTGGTTTCGTCGATGGCCATGGCGGTGAGGATGTTGAGCGGGAAGAGCGGGCGGAGCTGGTCGAGGTTGATGTCGGCGGCCATTTGAGCGAGCGGGATGGTGGGGTGCGCGACGAACCAGTTGGAGCCGAGGAGGCCTTTTTCTTCTCCGGTGAAGGCGCAGAAGAGGATGGAACGCTTGGGCTGCGGGAGTGAGAGGCCGTCTGATTTATGCGCGGCGCGCAGGGCGGGGTTCATGTCTTCTGCCATTTGCGTGAGCAGCGCGACGTAGGCTGCGTCGTCGAGCGCGCCGTTGTAGAGGGCGTCGCCGTTGACGGGAGTGCCGTAGCCATAGCCGTCGAGGTGCGCGGCTACTACTACGTATTCGTCTTTGAGTTTTGGGTCAGTGCCGGGGAGGACTGCGAGCACGTTGGGAGAGCTTATTTCCTTTTCCGTGGTGGTGACTTTGACGGCGAGGCGGGCGGGGATGTCGAAGCTCTTGAGGGGCTGTTTGGCGCCGCCGGTTTTGAGGATTTCCGCGGCGTCCTGGCCGGAGCCTTTTAGCAGATTGGTGAAGGCTGCCGCGCTGAGGCGCATGGAGAGGAAGGGCTTGCCGTCTGCGGATGGTCTGTGGCGTTCGCTGCTGCCTTGTTTCAGCGAGACGGAACGTGAGTAGGCGAAGGGCCAGCGCGGCGGCTCGATGGAGAAGTATGGGTCGTCGATGTTGATAATTCCTGCGGCTCCGGCAGCGCGGACGCTGGTTGTGCGCTCGCCGCCGTTGGGGAGGCCCTGCCGCTGCGTGCCGAAGCAGAGCACGAATTTTCCCGCTACGTCGGGGCCTACATCGTTTTTGCCGCAGTAGCCGCGGAAGACGAGTGCGCCTTCGATGCCGTTGGGCGCGGCGGTTGGGGTGACAGTGATTTCTTCGAGGAAGCGGAGAGGGAGTGCTTCGCCTGAGGTGCGCGTGACGAGGAAGCTGGTGCCTTCGGGCGTTACATCGACCTGGTGCATGGGGACGGCCTGGAAGTAGCTGCCGTTTTCTCCGGCGGGCTGGAGGCCGGCTTGCTTCCAGCGGTCGGCTACGAACTCGGCGGCGTGCTGGTAGGCGGCGGTGCCGGTGTCGCGGCCTTCCATGCCATCGTTCGAGAGCGCTTCGGTGAGGTGCCACCATGCGCGGGTGTCGGCATCGTGAATCTGCGCGTCGCGGGGGTGCGCGGGGGCTTGTGCGACGGCGTGGATAGAGATCAGGCTTGCGCATGCGAGGGCTGCGCACAGGGAAGCTGGAATTCTCCGCATGTGGCGCATCGTAACACGAATTGTGCTTCGCGCAATTCGTGTTACACGCGGCGCCTTATGCGTTGATGGCTTTGCCTTCTACGGCGGCGTAGGCGTCTAGCAACGCTTCGGCTAGCGTGGGGTGGGCGTGGATGGTGAACATCAGCTCGTCTACCGTGCCTTCCAATTCCATTACGGCTACGGCTTCGGCGATTAGCTCGGTGGCCGACGGGCCGATGATGTGGACGCCGAGAATCTCGCCGTACTTGGCGTCGGAGACGATTTTTACGAAGCCGTCGTGGGAGTCCACGATTGTTGCCTTGGAGTTTCCGGCGAAGGGGAATTTGCCTACCTTGACTTCGTAGCCTTTTTCTTTGGCCTGCGCTTCTGTCAGGCCGGCGGAGCCGATTTGCGGCTCGGTGTAGGTGCAGCCTGGGATGCGGTCGCGGCGGACGGGGCGGAATTTGCGGCCCGCAATGGCGTACATGGCGACGATGCCGCTCATGCCGCCGACGTGGGCGAGCTGCGGCAGGCCGGCGACGATGTCTCCGACGGCGTAGATGCCGGGCTCGGCGGTCTGTTGGGCTTCGTTGACCTTGATGAAGCCGCGGTCCAGCTCGATTTTGGTCTTCTCGATGTTGATGCCGCCGGTGCGCGGGGCGCGGCCTACGGCTACGAGCACCTTGTCGGCTTCCTTTTCGACGAGCTTGCCTGCGGCGGTCTTCCACGTTACTTTCACGCCTGTTTCGGTTTTTTCAATGCTCTCGACGGTGCAGCTTGTGTTGACGTCGATGCCGCGCTTTTTGAAGAGGCGGGTTAGCTCCTTGGAGATTTCTTCGTCTTCTACCGGGACGATGCGCGGGAGGAATTCGACGATGGTCACTTCTGTGCCGAAGCTGCGAAAGATGGAGCTGAACTCCACGCCGACCGCTCCGGAGCCGACGACGATGAGGGACTTGGGCGGCTCGGGGATGGAGAGAATTTCAATGTTGGTGAGAATGCGGTCGTCGGGCTTGATGTTGAAGAGCGTGCGGGCTTCAGAGCCCGTGGCGACGATGATGTTCTTCGATTTGACTTCGGACTTGGCGCCGTCGGCGGTGGTGAGCTCAAGGGTGTGGATGCCATCGACTGCGGGGCCGGTGAGGCGGCCGTAGCCGGAGATGGTCGTGACCTTGTTCTTCTTCATGAGGAACTCAAGGCCCTTGGTGTGCTTGTTGACGATGCCGGTCTTGCGCTGCTGGACGGCGGACCAGTTGAGCTGGGGCGTGCCGATGCCGTCGATGCCGTAGGCTGCGGCGTGCTTGAGATGGTCCCAGATTTCGGCGTTGAAGAGCAGGGCCTTGGTGGGGATGCAGCCGACGTGGAGGCAGGTGCCGCCGAGGACTTTTTCCGCTTCGATGAGTGCGACCTTGAGGCCAAGCTGCGCTCCGCGAATGGCGGCGGTATAACCGGCGGGGCCGGAGCCGAGTACGGCTACGTCATAGAGGATTTCGGAAGTTGCGTCTGCCAAGGTTTGCTCCGTTCGGTTGCTTGTGACTCTTCAGTTTAGCGGAAGGGGCGATTGGCTGGGGTTAATCCCCGGCCTACCAGATTGCCCTACCTAAAGAGTCGTTCAGGAGGGGAAAAGATTCGCGCGGACGAGGTGGAGGACAGCGGAGAGCGTGGCAGGGGTGTCGCCGAAGTCGGCTTGCCAGTGGACTTCCGGCTCGCGGCGGAACCATGTGAGCTGGCGCTTGGCGTAGTTGCGGTGGCCCTGTTGCGCGGCGGCGATGGCTTCGGGCTCGGTGAGCATGTTGTCGAGGATGGCTAGAGCCTGCTTGTAACCAAGGGAGTCGAGAGCTTTTACTCGGCCATAGCGAGTGAGCAGGGTTCGGGTTTCTTCGATAAGGCCTGAGGCGAACATTTCGGCGCAGCGGCGGTTGAGGCGGTCGTAAAGCGCTGCGCGGGGCGGGTTGAGGCCGATACGCAACAAGCGGAAGCCGGTGAGCGGGTCGCGGGTTAGCTGCTCGGACATGGGCTTGCGGCTAGCGAGAGTGACTTCGATGGCGCGGATAAGCTTGGGGGTGTCGTTGGCATGGATGCGGGCGGCTGTTGCGGGATCGAGTTTGGTGAGAACGCGATGAAGCCAGTTGGGGCCATGTTTTTCGGCGCTGGCGCGTAGGCGGTCGCGGAGGTCCTCGCTGCGCGTGGGTCCGGCGAAGAGGCCTTCCGTCAGGGCGCGGAGGTAGAGGCCGGTTCCGCCGGTGACGATGGGGAGACGGCCTCGTTTTGCGATTTCATGCAAAGCGGCGCGGGCTTCACGGCTGTACTCGCCAGCGGTGTAGGGCTCGTCGGGGTTGGCTACGTCGATGAGATGGTGCGGGGCTTGTTTGCGCTCTTCGCGTGTGGGCTTGGCGGAGCCGAGGTCCATGCCGCGGTAGACGGCTACGGAGTCGCAGTTTACGATTTCGCCGTTGAAGAACTCAGCGAGCTTGAGCGAGAGCGCGGTTTTGCCACTGCCGGTGGGGCCGAGCAGGAGGACCGCGAGCGGTTCGGATGTGCTGGTGTTGCTCACAGAGCTAGTTTATGCGGCATGTGAGTGGGAGATTCCCTCAGGGGCTAAAGCCCAGTTTCTTTTGCGACAGGGATGTACGGGCTGAAGCCCGTACCCTTCACTTATGGCTTCCACCAGTTTGGGATCCAGAGCCATGCTTTGTTGCCGTGGAAGTACCACCATGCCAGAATAGCCAGCGCGAAAAAGAGCAGGCCGAAGACCTGGTTGCGCTGGAAGGTGCGGGTTTGCGCGGCGCGGCGGGCGGCGGCTTCCTGCTGCTCGATATGGGGCTGGATGCGGCGGTTGGGCATGGCTTCTGCAACCATCTTATCGCTGGGTTTCCATCGCACATTGACTTAGGGTTGTGTGATTGCTGACCATAGGCTTTTACGAAGGGAATAACTGACTGATGAAAGTCCTGATTCTTGGCGCGGGCGGGCGGGAGCACGCGATTGCCTGGGCTGTGCTGCGTTCTCCGCAGGTTACTGAACTGGTTTGCGCGCCGGGCAACGGCGGTATGGCGGCGATTGCTCGCACTGTGCCCGTGAATGTTGGCGATTTGAATGCCATGATTGCGCTTGTCGAGGCTGAGCGACCTGACCTGACCATCGTGGGGCCCGAGCTGCCGCTTTCGCTGGGCATTGTGGATGCTTTGGAGGAGCGCGGTTTTCGCGCCTTTGGGCCTACGCAAGAGGCCGCGATGCTGGAGACCAGTAAGGGCTTTGCCAAGCGGTTTATGCAGCGGCACAAGATTCCTACAGCGGCGTATGCGGTTTGCACCACCCTGGCCGAGGCGCACGAGGCGGTGGAGCATTTCCACGCGCCGATTGTGGTGAAGGCTGACGGGCTGTTTGCGGGCAAGGGCGTGATTATCTGCGAGTCTCGCGCAACGGCGCTGGAGGCGGTGGATGGGCTTTTCTCCGGCAAGCTGCTGGGAGAGAAAGCTGAGCAGATTGTTATCGAGGAGTTTCTTGAAGGCGAGGAGCTGAGCCTGCTTTGCCTGAGTGATGGGGCGCACGTTGTTCCGCTGGCTCCGGCGCAGGACCACAAGCGGATTGGCGAGGGCGACAAGGGGCCGAATACGGGCGGAATGGGCGTCTACTCGACCGACGCGTTGCTGGATGCGAACATGACGGACTGGATTCTGCGGCATATTGCGGAGCCGACGATCAGCGGCATGGCTGCGGAGGAGACTCCGTTTGTGGGCGTGCTGTATGTGGGGCTGATGATGACGCCGCGCGGGCCGCAGGTGCTGGAGTTCAATGCACGCTTTGGCGATCCGGAGACGCAGGCGGTTTTGCTGCGGCTGGAGAGCGACCTTGTGGACTTGCTGGAGGCCTGCATTGACGGCAAGCTGAACGAGAAGGCGCTGAAGTGGACGCCGGGGGCCGCGGCTACCGTGGTTGCAAGCTCGGCTGGGTATCCGGGGAAGTATCACACGGGGTATCCGATCAGCGGGTTGGAGAACGCCGCCAAGGTGCCGGGCGTGCAGGTGTTTCACTCGGGCACAGCCTTGAAAGATGGGCAGGTTGTGACGGCGGGCGGACGCGTGCTGGCGGTTACGGCTACCGGAGAGACGCTGGAAGAGTCGCTGGGCCGGGCCTACCAGGCGATGGGAGAGATCAGCTTCGAGGGGATCTACTTCCGGCGGGATATTGGGCACCGGGCGTTGAAGAAGTAAAGCAGGGTACGGGGTAAAAGCTTCTTACACGCGCAGAGTGGTGATAGCTCTGCGTGTGTGAGAGGCGAAGCTATATTTCTATAGAACCAAAAGGTGTTAGAACCTATAATTTGTGAAGCCGCAGTCTGCCATCTCACAGCGTTGCAGTGAGATGGGTGACAAAGAGCAGTGGCCTACGTTCGCGCGGGCGCCGCTTTTTGAAAACAGGAGCGGCAGAGCACGGGGCGGCCCTGCGTGGGGCGAAAAGGGACTGTGGTCTCGTTTCCGCATTCGGAACACGTGGTGCGCGTTTCCGCGCGTACACGCACTCCGCCAGAGGCGCGCTTTGCCTTGCAGGGCTTGCAGCGCTTGGGCGTATTGGTAAAGTGTTTTTCCTGGAAGAAGAGTTGTTCGCCAGCGGTAAAAACGAACTCGTTACCGCAATCCACACACGTGAGCACTTGATCGGTAAATTCCATGACCGGCTTCCCAAAAGACAGGGAAATCCTGTTGATCGGCCATAATCTGCGCGCGTGAGCCGGTCCCGTTCCCCTAATCCGCACTTCTATGTACTGCCTGGGCCCGGCCGCAAATAAATAAGCGGCAAAACAACGCACCTTCCGGAGAAGGGTTTACTAAATCAGGGGCAATGGCTACCCACCGTCGGAGGAGAGTGTTGCCTGTACCTTAAGCTGCCGCCTTTATTGATGTGATGAACCGGGCGACAGGTAAAAAGACTGCGTGCGGGGGAACGACTGTGTGTGGTGTTTTGAACTTGTAAAGCGTTTCAGGATTCCTTCCGCCGGCTGCTTTGTGCCGCCGGCGGAAGAGCCCTATTAAGTTAGTCCTGCTCTTTACGAGCCTTCTTGCGATTGCGCTTGCGGGCCAGAGCAGCCTTGACGCGCTTCTTTTCGCCCGGCTTCAGGTAGTAGGAGTGACGCTTGACTTCCTTGATGATGTCTTCCTGCTGAACCTTCCGCTTAAAGCGGCGCAGCGCGTTTTCTAACGGCTCGCCTTCTTGAACACGAACTTCCGCCAAAGGGTATACACCTCCAAACCTGCCTGGGCGGCCATAGTAAATTCTGAGTTGCTGTATCTCGAAGCCACAGCGCTTAAGTTGACGCGCCCACCGGGGAGCGGCAACCTTGAACAAAGCTCATAAGACAGGCTTACTCAGAATTTGCTCTCATCTATGATACTGGATTGTTGCCTGAAGAGCCAGTGGCAAGCGCTTGAGGCTTGCACGTAACCCTTGCGGCTATAGCTTTACCTTTGTAACGCATTGAAAAACATCTATTTGTGAAGGCAGCTACAGACGAACGGAGGAAGTTATGATTCGCAGCTACCAGGGGCGCTGGCCGAAAATTCCCGCCAGCAGCTATGTGGATGTGTCGGCGCAGGTGCTGGGAGACGTGACGCTGGGGGAAAACTCCTCGGTGTGGTTCAACGCGGTGCTTCGCGGCGATGTGAACTCGATTCGCGTCGGAAACAACTCCAACGTGCAGGATTGCTGCGTGCTGCATGGGCAGCGGAACCTCTACTCCGTAACGGTGGGCGACTGGGTAACGATTGGCCACAACGCCACGGTGCACGGCTGCGTGGTGGAGGACGCTGTGCTGATTGGCATGGGCGTGACTATTCTGAATGACTGCCGCATCGGCGAGGGGTCAATTATTGCCGCCGGGGCCGTGCTGCCGGAGCATACGGTGGTTCCTCCGCGGACGCTGTGGGCCGGCGTGCCGGGCAAGCTGCGCCGTGAGCTGGGCGATAAAGACCGCGAGCTGATTCTGGAATATGCGAAGAACTATCTGGATTACACGAAGATTTTCCTGGCGGAAAATCTTCAGGGTGCAGGGGACGGGGTGCAGGGGACAGGGGTTTATAAATAAGCAGCAAAGGCCATAAAAAGCGAAAAGCCTATAGAAACAATGTCTTATAGATATTTTTGCAGGCTTCCGCAGGGAGCGCCGCGGAGGCTGATTGGCGGCCGCCAGGCCGCAGTAGCTGCATGCAATGCCAAAATACCTATTTTCAAAATAGGTATTTTAGGCGTATTCTCCCTGCATGGCGAAAAACCCTCATCATCGCGATTTATTTCCGGGGGCGCTGGAGATCATGATTCTCCAGTCACTGCGGCTGAAGCCCATGCACGGCTATGCGCTTGTGAAGCACATCAAAGAGGTTTCCGACGATCTGCTGCAAGTGGAGGAAGGCTCGCTCTACCCGGCGCTGCAGCGAATGCTGAAGGAAGGCTGGCTGGAGGCGGAGGCTGGGGTTTCGGCGAAAGGCCGCCCTACGCGCATTTACCGGCTTACCGAGGCGGGGATTCGGCATCTTGAAAAAGAAGTTGTGAGTTTTGAGCGGATGTTTGCGGGGATTACGCGCGTGCTGGCTATTGCCAAGGCATAACTGCCAGAAATCCGGAGGCTCACCATGGGATTGCTTGGGCAAATCTTTTCCCGCCGTCGCCGCTATGACGATATTTCGGTATCGATTCAGGAGCACATTGATGAGCGTGCTGACGAACTTGTTGCTGACGGCATGACGCGCAAAGAGGCCGAGCAGACTGCGCGGCGGGAGTTTGGCAATGCCACGCTCATGGAGCAGCGTAGTCGCGAGGTGTGGCAGTTGGCGCGTCTGGAGTCGCTATGGGCAGATATGCAGCAGGGCTTACGGCAGATTAGAAAATGGCCGGGGTTTGCCGTAGCAGTGGTCCTGACGATGGCGCTTGGCATCGGGGCGACTACGCTCATCTTTACGCTGGTGTATGCAACGCTGCTGCGCAGCCTGCCGTATTCTCACGCAGAACGCATCATCCACATCAAGGATGAACGGCTGCAAGGGCAATCCACGGCGGGAATGATGGGCGTGCTTCGCTTCTTTGACCTGCATGCTCGTACAAGGTCCATCGAAAACCTGAGCTTCTTTTACTTTGACCGCAAAACTCTTGTCTGGGATACGCACCTGCCCGTTGCCGTCAAAGGTGTGAGTACCAATTGGGAGTTCTGGAAGGTCTTTGATGTACAGCCGTTGCTGGGCCGCACTTTTAACGAGAGCGAAGACCAGCCTTATGTGCCCGATGCTATTGTGTTGAGCTACTCCGGCTGGCAGAGAATCTTTGGCGGCGATCCCAACGTGCTCAATAAAAAAGTGGCGTTCGCAGGAGAAGCCGCGACCATTGTCGGTATCATGCCGCAAAACTTTGCCGAGCCAGCAGGAATCGACCTCTGGCATCCGGCGCACTTCACACCAGGCTGGACGACTAGCCGCAATGAAGGCACGCGCTTTATTAACGTTTTTGCGCGATTGAAGGAAGGCACGTCGCTTGCGACAGCGCAGCAGGACTTTCAGCGCATTGGAGAGCAGCTGCAGCGGGAATATCCATCCACCGATGTGGTGTGGCAATTCACAAGTGAGACGCTACGAGATGACCTCTATGGCGGGCTTCGGCCTGCGCTGCTGGTCTTGTTGAGCACGTCCGGTTTTCTGCTTCTGATTGCCTGCATCAACGTTGCCAACCTGCTGTCTTCGCGCGCCACATCGCGGGAACGCGAAGTGGCTTTGCGAAGAGCACTGGGAGCATCCAGCCGCAGAATCCTGCAGCAATTTCTTGTAGAGAGCATCTTGCTGGCACTGCTTGGCGGAGGGATTGGCCTGGCTTCCGCATTTGTGCTTGTGCATGCAACCTCCGGCAAGCTACCTGGGCGGCTTGGAACGCCGGGCGTTGTGGAAATGCACTGGCCGGTGATGTGGTTTGCGCTTGGCATTTCGGTTTTCACGGGAGTTGCGTTTGGCCTTGTGCCTGCCTCGATGAGCCGCCGTCTGGCTTTGAATACGAGCTTGAAACATAGTGACTCGCGACTCAGCAGCACATCCGGAAATAAGGTGCGTAACGGTTTTATCGCAGTTCAGGTGGGGCTTTCGCTGGTGCTGCTGATTGGGGCATCTTTGCTGGGCGAGTCATTCTGGAAACTTGTGAAGTCTCCGCTTGGCTTTGAACCCGACCACCGGCTGACGTTCTCTATCAATTTGCCGTGGTACACCAAGGACGCGGAGACCCACAATTTCTACACAGGCGTGCAGCAGAGACTTGAGTCGCTGCCGGGCGTAATTGCCGTTGGGCAGATTGACGCACTGCCGACGATTAACTGGCAACTGCGAAGCAGCTTCGATGCAGACTGGCTTCCGCGTATTCCCAATCATCCGCAAATCAATGCCGAAGACCGGCATATTGCCGGCGACTATCTCAAGGCAATGGGGATTCCGCTGCTGGCTGGGCGCGGCTTTACGCAAGCTGATCTGAATGCAAAACCTATCCGCATCATGGTAAACCAGCAGTTGGTACAGCAATATCTTCCGGATGGAAACCCCATTGGAAAGCACTTGCTGTATGGCAAGGACTCGTTTGAGATTGTGGGAGTGATTGGCAACGTGCGCGGAACAGCGGGTTCGATTGCGAATCATCCGGGCGCGGAGATTTATTGGCCTGCGGACATGGTGAATGACGGAGTGGTGCAGCGCTATTTCATCCTTCGCTCGCATCTGCCTCCGGAACAGTTGATTGAGGCTGTCAGGGAACAAGTGCACCAGGTTGATGCACAGCAAGCTATTGGCAACGTAAGCACAATGGACGATCTGCTTGACCAGGCTGTTGCGCAGCCGAGGTTCAATATTCTGCTGGTTGCATTTTTTGCATTCACAGCGCTGTTGCTGGCCTGCGTGGGTATCTACGGCGTGGTGGCTTATTCCGTGGCGCAACGAACGCAGGAAATAGGCGTACGCATGGCCTTAGGCGCAACGCGGAAACAGATTTCGCTCCACTTTATGCGGCGGACTTTAACAGCCGCTGCGGTGGGCATGGCTATCGGCGCGTGTGTAGCTCTTGTGTTGAGCCGTTTTCTTGTGAGCCAGCTTTACGGCGTCGATCCTGCAAGCGCGCCGGTCTATCTTCTGGCTGCTCTGCTGTTGCTTATTCCTATAACGCTGGCAACGTTGCAGCCTGCATGGAAGGCGTCTGGAGTGAATCCAACCGAAGCGCTACGCGCCGAATAGGAGTGAGTATGAGCTTTTTCTCGCGGCAGAAGCGGTATGACGATATTTCTGTCTCCATTCAGGAGCATATTGATGAGCGTGCCGATGAGCTGGTGGCTGATGGCATGACACGCAAAGAGGCAGAACAGGCGGCACGGCGGGAGTTTGGCAACGCTACGCTTATGGAACAGCGCAGCCGAGAGGTGTGGCAGTGGGCATTCGTCGAAAGCTTATGGGCTGACCTGAAGTACGCAATGCGGCAATTACGCAAGGCTCCGGGATTCAGCGCGGTTGTCATGGCGATCCTGGCTCTGGGCATTGGCGCGAATACAACTGTGTTCAGCGTTGTGGATGCGGTAATGCTTCGTCCGCTGCCGTATGCCAAGCCACAACAGCTTGTAGAAGTGCAAACAAGCCAGGATCAGCAGTACGAATCGAGCAATGTCTGCTATCCGGATTTCTTCGATTGGCGCGCCCAGAATCATAGCTTCGAGCACATGCTCTCATATCATGACGTGTCGTACACACTGACTGGGATAGAGCGCCCGGTGCGGCTGAGTGGTGAAGTTGTTTCGTGGGAGATGTCTCCGACGCTCGGCATTCAACCAGAGCTGGGTCGTGCATTTTCGCCCGAGGATGAGAAGCGCGGAACACGCGTTCTCCTTATCAGTCATGATTTGTGGAAGTCGCAGTTTGCCGGCGATCCTTCCATCGTCGGCCATGCTCTTCGCTTGAGCGGAAAGAGCTACACAATTATCGGAGTTATGCCGGCAACGTTCCGTTTTCCGGTGACGGCGCCGAAGAACAACCTGTGGACAACGCTGGCGGAAGACGACGATCCCGCTGATCCGCACCCGCTTACCAACAATCGCGGAGTACATTTTTTCTCCGTGATGGGAAGGCTGAAGCCCGGAGTCTCCATTGCACAGGCTGACCAGGAGATGAAGGCGATTGCAGCGAGGCTTGCGAAACAGTATCCCGAGACGAACACGCGCCACAGCTTTGTGCAGGTGGAAAGCGAACTCAAGTCCGTGTTGGGCGATACGAGTACGCTGCTGATGGTGGTGCTGGGCGCGGTGGTGCTGGTGCTGCTGATTGCCTGCGGCAACATTGCCAATCTGATGTTGGCGCGGATGCGAGACCGGCAGCGCGAGATTGCAATGCGTTCCGCGCTGGGCGCAGGCAGGATGAGAATTGTGCGGCAGCTTTTAGCGGAGAGCCTTTTGCTGGGGCTTGCAGGTGGCGTTGCGGGATGCGTGCTTGCCTTTGTCTGCACGCCCGTTGTACTTAGGCTCATTGGCGATAGCGTTCCGCGCGCGGCAGATGCGGGAGTAGATTTGCCGGTGCTGGGATTTGCATTGGCAGTAGCGCTGCTGTCCGGAATCGTCTTCGGAGTTGTTCCCGCACTAACTGCCGCAAAGGTAGATCTTGTTTCCACGCTGAAGGAAGGCGGACGCTCCGATGTTTCCAGCCACGACTGGCTTCGCTCGGCGGTGATTGTGGGACAAGTGGCGCTGGGGATTGTGCTGACTGCCGGAGCGGGGCTGCTCATTACCAGCTTTGTGAAACTGACGCGCATGGATGAAGGCTTCCGTCCCGATCACGTTTTGACTTTTACTTTTGAGACGCCCGACTCTCGCTACAAGGACACGCGCCCACAGTTCTACCAGGAGTATTTTGAGAAGCTGCGCGCTCTGCCGGGAGTGAAGTCCGCGGGCGGAACCATGTTTCTGCCCATGGTGAATGATTCGGCTGTTATCACCTTTGAGAATCCGGAGCATCCTGTTCCGAAGGGCCAACTGTCGGGCGCGGAACTTTCGCTCAACTCTCCCGGTTTTTTTCAGACGTTACAGGTTCCGGTGATCAAGGGCCGCGACTTCACCGAGGCAGACAACGTGAATGCGCCGCAGGTGATGGTGGTGAACCAGGCATTTGCGCAGCGCTATTTTCCCGGAGAAGATCCGATTGGAAAGAAGCTTAAGCCGGGCGTGGGCGGCAGTCCGGAGAAGGGTTCGCCGTGGCGCACCATCGTGGGCGTTGTGGGCAATGTGCGGCACTACGCCACGCAGCTTGAGATGGCTCCGATGATGTATGTGCCCGCCAGCCAGGTTCCGCAGTGGTGCTGCCTGTATTCCGCGGTACGCACATCGTTCGATCCGGCAAGCCTTGAGCCGGAAGTGAGGCGGCTGGTTGCTTCGATGGACAGCGATATCCCGGTGACGGAAGTACGCACCATGCCGGAACTGCTCTCGCTGCAACTGAGCCAGCCGCGCTTCGCGATGGTGCTGCTGGGAGCCTTTGCAGGGCTGGCGTTGCTGCTGACGGTGGTTGGGCTTTACGGAGTGATCGCGTACTCGGTATCGCGGCGAACGCGTGAGATTGGCGTGCGGCTGGCTCTTGGGGCGCAACGAAGCTCCGTGATGGGGATGGTGCTGCGTGAAGCTGCCGTGCTGCTGTTTACCGGAATTGCGATTGGCGTTGCGGCATCGCTTGCATCGGCGTCCGTGCTCGCAACCGTACTGTATGACGTGGAGCCTCGCAATCCTTTGGTGCTTTCGACTGTTTGCGTTGTGGTGGCGCTGACGGGCATTCTGGCTGCGTATATTCCCTCCATGCGTGCTGCATCCGTTGATCCCATGCAGGCTCTTCGAGCCGAATAGGAGTGAGTATGAGCTTTTTCTCGCGGCAGAAGCGGTATGACGATATTTCTGTCTCCATTCAGGAGCATATTGATGAGCGTGCCGATGAGCTTGTGGCTGACGGCATGACGCGCAAAGAGGCCGAACAGGCGGCACGGCGGGAGTTTGGCAACGCTACGCTCATGGAACAGCGCAGCCGAGAGGTGTGGCAGTGGGCGTGGCTTGAGTCTGCTCTGAGCGATGCGCGGTTTGCGCTGCGGCGGCTGCGGAAGGCTCCGGGGTTTGCGGTGACGATTCTGCTGACGCTGGCGATTGGCATTGGCGCGAACACGGCAGTCTTTAGCGTGGTGAATGATGTGCTGCTGAAGCCGCTGCCTTATCCGCATGCGGAACAGTTGGCGTATCTGCGGCTGGATGCGCCGGGAGCGGGTGGCTTGTCCGATGCCAGCAACGGGCTGCAGCTTTCGCGGTCGATGTACCTGACCTTCTCGCAGCACAACCATAGCTTTGAGTCGATGGGCGTGTTGACGACGAAGAACGTGAACATCACGGGGATTGCGCAGCCGGAAGAAGTGAATGCGGTGCTTGTGAGCGGCGGAGTGCTGGAGACGCTGGCTGTTCCGCCTGTGGCAGGGCGCTGGTTTACGGCGGCGGACCAGGACCCGCGCGGAGACATGTCCGTGATGTTGAGCTATGGCTACTGGCAGCGCAGGTTTGGCGGTGACCGTGGCGTGATTGGCCGCAGCCTGCAGGTGAATGCTCAGACACGCACGATTGTGGGTGTGATGCCGAAGAACTTTCGCGTAGTGGACCAGGACTTTGACGTGCTGATTCCGCTGGCGATTGATCCGACGAACCAGAAGCTGGCGGGGTTTGGGTATGCGGGGATTGCGCGGCTGAAGCAGGGAGTAACGCTGGCGCAGGCGGATGCGGATGTTTCGCGGCTGATTGGACTATGGATGGATTCGTGGTCGAACGGGCCGGGGTCGAATCCGCACTACTACGAGGTGTGGAAGATAAGGCCGAACTTTCGTCCGCTGAAGCAGCAGGTGGTTGGCGACATTGGCAACGTGCTGTGGGTGGTGATGGCGACAGTGGGGCTGGTGATGCTGATTGCGTGCGTGAATGTGGCGAATCTGCTGCTGGTGCGTGCGGAGACGCGGCACCAGGAGCTTTCGATTCGCGCAGCGCTGGGTGCGGGTCGCGGACGCATTGTGCGCGAGCTGCTGATGGAAAGCGTCGTGCTGGGTTTGATGGGCGGCGTGGTGTCGATTGGCGTGACGTATGCGGGGTTGCGTTTGCTGGCGGCGATGGGGCCGGTGGATTTGCCGCGGCTGAGCGAGATTCGATTTGATGCCGGCTCGCTGGGATTTACGTTTGCGCTGTCGGTTTTCTCGGGGCTGCTGTTTGGTTCGATTCCGGCGCTGAAGTATGCGCGGATGAAGGGCGCGGCGATGATGGTTGGCAACAACCGCACGGCAAGCGTGGGGCGCGCACAGCAGCGCTCGCGCAATGTGCTGGTGGTGGCGCAGGTGGCCATGGCGATGGTGCTGCTGGTGAGCTCCGTGCTGATGATTCGCACCTTTGCGGCGCTGCGGCATGTTGAGCCGGGCTTTCAGGATGCGGCGCATATCGAGACCGTGAATATCTTTATCCCGGCGCAGATGGCGGACGACCAGCATGTAGTGGCGCGGATGCAGCGCGAGATTATGGACAAGCTTGGGGCGATTCCGGGCGTGATTTCGGTTGGCTTTGGAGCCGCGATGCCGATGGATGGGGATGACCCGAACTATGACCTGATTGCGGTGGAGGGAAAGGCGTATCCGGGCGGCGATGGGCCGATGCAGCTCTACAACTACATTTCGCCGGGATATTTTGCGACGCTGGGAACGCGCCTGGTGGCGGGCCGCGACTTTACATGGGATGACCTGGAAGGCGTGCGGCCTATGGTGATTGTTTCGGAGAGTTTTGCGAAGGAGAACTGGGGCTCTGCTGCGGCTGCGGTTGGCAAGCGACTGAAGAAGTATAACGATTCGCCATGGCAGGAGGTGATTGGCGTGGTGCAGGACGTGTATGTGCACGGCGTGGATACGGCGGCTCCCGGCATCATCTACTGGCCTACGATGTTTTACGAACGCTTTGCGCCGCCTCCGGCGATGATTGGGCTGCGGTTTGTCTCGTTTGCAATGCACACGAGCCGCGTGGGCACGGAGGACCTGCTGAACCAGATGCAGCAGGCGGTGTGGTCTGTGAATGCGGATTTGCCGCTGGCACAGGTGGGCACGCTGCAGCAGCTTTATACAAGGTCGATGGCGCAGACTTCGTTCACGCTGGTGATGCTGGCGATTGCGGGTACGATGGCGCTGCTGCTGAGCATCATCGGAATTTACGGCGTGATTTCGTACTCGGTGTCGCAGCGCACGCGGGAGATTGGGATTCGGCTGGCGCTGGGAGCGCAGAAGGACGGGCTGCGGTGGATGTTTGTTCGCTCGGCGATGGTGCTGACGGCAATTGGAGTGGTGATTGGCGTGGGCGCGGCGGCGGGGTTGGTGAGCTTGATGAAGTCGCTGCTCTTCGGCGTGAGCCCGCTCGACCCGGTTTCGTTTGTTGCGGTGCCAGTGGTGCTGGCGGCTGCGGCTGCGGTAGCGAGTTATCTGCCGGCGCGGAAAGCGGCTGCTGTTGATCCGGTGGTGGCGCTGCGGGCGGAGTGAAAAGGCAGCTTTTAGCTGTTAGCTTCTAGCTTTTAGCTTGATGGTGGGAGAACGGGGCTTTGAGCTATCCCAGGTCCGAAAACACGGACCTGGGCACCCAAACTTACGGGAATAATTTAGCTTTCAAAGCAGAAAGGCTACACCGAATAACCGATGCAGCCTTAGTTTTCTGTACCCTGAACCCCGTACCCTGCTTTATTTCGGCAACTGCGTGGTATCCCATCCTCCGCCGAGGGCGCGGATTAGCTGGACGCTTGCCGCGAACTGGCGGGTTTGCAGGTCGGTGAGGGTGCGCTGGTTGGTGAGCAGCGTGGTTTCCGCGGTGATGACTTCGAGGTATGTGGTTACGCCGCCTTTGTAGCGCTGGTTGGAGAGATCGAGCGAGTGCTGCGCGGCGGCGACTGCGCCCTGCTCGACTGCGGTTTCATCGTTGAGCGTGCGCAGCGTGGAGAGGTTGTCTTCCACGTCCTGGAAGGCAGTGACAACCGTGTTCTTGTAGCCATCGGCCTGCGCTTCGTACTGGTGTCGGGCCTGGTCGGTGAGGGCGTGGCGCTGGCCTGCGTCGAAGAGCAGTTCCGTTGCCGATGCACCAAGCGACCAGAGCGCGCTGGGGCCCTGAATCCATGTGCCGCCGTGGGTGCTTTCAAAGCCGCCCGTGCCGTTGAGGCTGATGGTGGGGTAGTAGGCGCTGATAGCGATGCCGATTTGCGCGTTGGCGGCCTGCGCCTGGCGCTCGGCGGCGGCGATGTCTGGACGGCGCTCAAGAAGCTGCGAGGGCACGCCTACGGGAATCTGCGGCAGCGGCAGGTCAAGCGGTGAGAACGGAATACTGAAGTCGTGCAGCGGAATGTTGGCGATGGTTCCGATGGCGTGCTCGAAGGTGGAGCGGGCCACATTCAGGTCCACGAGTTGCGCGCGCACGGTTTCAAGCTCGGTGCGGGCCTGCGCTACGTCTACGTCGGTCGCCACGCCACCGTTGCGGCGGCGCGTGGTCAGGTCGAGCTGCTTTTCATCGTCGCTGACGGTGGACTTGAGCAGGCGAATCTGCGAGTCGAGGCCGCGGAGCTGGAAGTAGTCAGCGGCAAGCTCAGCCTGTAGCGAGAGCGTGAGGTTGGCGCCTTCCGCAGCAGTGAGTTGCGCGTTAGCGCGGGCTGCTTCTACGCTGCGGCGGATGCGGCCCCAGAAGTCGGGCTCCCAGCTTGCCGAGCCAGCCAAAGTCAGGTCGTTGAAGTTGGGCGGAACGGGTGAAGTGGACTGCGGACGGCGAGCCGACTCCCGCGAGTGCGCGAAGCCGGGGCCTGCGGAAAGCTGCGGGTAAAACTGCGCGCGCACTGCCGCAACCTGGTCGCGGGCGGCGAGATAGTTTTCCGTGGCCTGCTTGACGGCGTAGTTGTCGGTGGCGATGCGCACTTCCAGTTTGTTCAGCTCCGCGTCGTTGTAAACCTCCCACCAGTTGCCTTTGAGCATGCCGTCGGAAGGCGTGGCGGGCTTCCATGCGCCGCCGTCGGGGTTGGGCGGAGGCGTGGTGACGTTCGGGCCGCCGGATTCTTTATAAGCAGGCGCAGGCGGCGCGGTGAGCTGCGGGCGCGAGTAGTTGGGACCGACCGGCTTGCAACCCGCCAGCAGGCCCAATGCGGCAAGGCCAGCGGCGGAAATAATGGACTGCTTCCGCATGCTTACTTGCCTCCGCCGGGCTGGTTGGAGCCGTGATTCGGGGTTTCCGGATGCACCTTTTCACCGTCAACGAGCGAGTCAGGCGGGTCCTGGATAACTTTTTCGTCGCCGGTGAGGCCAGCAATAATCTGCACGGTTGCACCGTCGTCTTCGCCAATGGTGACGGGCACAATCTTGGCGATGTTGCCATTGACCACGGTGCCGACCTGCATGCCTTCCTTGTGGAAGATGAGAGCCGATGCGGGGATGATGAAGGTCTGGCCAACGGCAGCAGTCTTGAAGTGCACCTGAGCAAGCGAGCCGGGAAGCAGCTCGCCGCTCTTGTTCTCCACATCGACCTCGACAAGCAGCGTGCGGTTGGAGGGGTCAAGCGCGTCGGCGGTGCGCACGAGCGTTCCCTGGAACGTTCTGTTGGGATGCTCGGGGAAGGTGAGGTCAATGCTCTCGCCGCGCTTGATGGACGGCGTGTAAATCTGCGGAACGTTGGTGTAAACGCGCAGCGTGTGCACGGCCTGCATGTGGAAGAGCTCCTGCGTGGAGCCTTCGGTGATGAGCTGGCCGTTGTCCACCGAACGCGAGGTGATGACGCCATCAAAGGGCGCGTAAATCTTCTCGAAGCTCTGCAGTTCCTTCAGGCGCTGCACGTTGGCCTGTGCGGATTTCACGGCGGAGGCGGTTGCGGCTTCCTGCGTGACGAAGGTGTCGGTGTCGAACTTGGAGACCGCATCAGAACCGACGAGGCCCTTGTAGCGGTCGGCCTGCACATGCGCGTTCTTCGCGTTGGTCTCGGCGGTAACAAGGTCGGCCTGCGCCTGCGCGAGCTGCTGGTCGAGTTCCGGTGTGGCAATCGTCGCAAGCAGCGCGCCCTTCTTTACGCTTGCGCCAATGTCGTAATACCACTTGGTCAGGTAGCCGCTGGTGCGGGCGTAGATGGGCGAGTCCGAGTAGGCCGTAACGTTGCCAGGAAGGATGAAGTTGTCCGTGGGCGCGCCGGGCTTGGCGGGCAACGCGATGACCGAAGGAGCAGCCAGCTCGTTGGTGGTGTCGGCCAGCACTTCGCTGTCGTGATGCCGCTTGAAGATACCGTGCACGGCCAGCGCCACCACGACCACCAGGACAACGACAATTGCAATGGTCGCGCCGCGGCCGGAGACGGGCGCGTGGTCGGGAGCGCTCTCGGTCTCGTGGTTTTTGGCGCCGTTCGGGGCGTGGTTCTGGTTTTCGCTCGTCATAAATTGGATACTCCCTTACTACTCTTCAAACTCGTTTAGGATTGCGCTGCCGGTGGTGAGCTCTGTCTTGCGGTGCTTGCCAAGCCAGCCATGCACAACGGAGAAGAACACAGGAACAAAGAACAATGTGGCAACCGTTGCCAGCAACAGGCCGCCGATAACGGCGCGGCCAAGCGGAGCGTTCTGCTCGCCGCCGTCGCCAAGGCCAAGCGCCATGGGCACCATGCCGATAATCATGGCAAGAGCCGTCATGAGCACGGGGCGGAAGCGGACAAAACCCGCGTTCAGCGCGGACTTGCGCGCATCGCCGACAAGCTCTTCCAACTGCTCGCGGGCAAAGCTGACGACGAGAATCGAGTTCGCCGTAGCCACGCCCATGCACATGATGGCTCCGGTGAGCGCCGGAACGCTGAGGCGCGTATTCGTGAGGAAGAGGAACCACACGATACCGGCCAGTGCGGCAGGCAGCGCCGAGATAATCAACGCCGGGTCAAGCCAGCTCTGGAAGTTGACCACGATAAGCAGGTAGACCAGCAGGATCGACATGGCGAGGCCGCCGATAAGGCCGATGTACGAGCTGTACATGGTTTCGCTCTGGCCGCGGAGGGTGAAGTGCGAGCCGCGCGGCAGGTCCTTCTCATGCTTGTTGACGATCTCCTGCATCTTGCGCGTCACGGTGCCGAGGTCCGTGCCGTTGACGTTGGTGTAGATGTCGAGCACAGGCTGCACGTCGTAGTGGGAGACTTCGCCAAGCTCCGTGCCGGGAATCACGTCGGCAAGGTTGCCGAGGACCTGGACGGATTTTTGCGCGCCGGGGGCCGTGGTGCCGGCGGTGGTGGTGATGGAGCCGCCCGCTCCGACAACCGCTGGATTGGCCGCCGATGCGCTGCCGGTGACAGGAAGGCTCTTCAAGCCGGCCAGCGAATTGAGCTTGTACTGCGGCATCTGCGTGGCCACGTTGTAGCTGACGCCGTTGCGCGGGTCGAGGTAGAAGCTGGGCGTGGTCTGGAAGCTGCCCGACAGCGAGACGAGCACGGTCTGCGCCACGTTCTGCTGCGTCAGGCCAACAGCAGAAGCGCGGGTGCGATCCACATCCACGGTAAAGTTGGGCAGGTCAAACGGCTGCTGAATGCGGGCATCCACCGCGCCGGGCACCTGACGCACTTCATTCAGAATCTTTTCGGCAAGCCCACGGTTGGCGACGAGGTTGTTGCCGACAATCTGGATGTCGATAGGCGCGGAGAGACCGAAGTTGAGAATCTGCGTGACGATATCAACCGGCAGCACGTAGAAGGTAACGCCGGGGAACTGGCGGTTCAGCACTTGGCGGATGTGGTCGAGGTAAGGCTCGGTGGGATGGTGGTCTTCACTGAGTTGCACCTGGATATCGGCGTCCGCCGTGCCGACCGGGGCCGATGTGGAGTACGAGAGGTTCAGGCCGGAGTAGGGCAGGCCGATGTTATCGACGATGCTGACGACTTCCTTCTGCGGAATGTTCTGGCGGATGGTGGCGTCGATGCGGTCGCAGAGGGCTGCGGTCTCTTCGATACGCGTGCCGGTGTGTGCGCGGACGTGAATCTTGAAGCTGCCGGAGTCTACCGCGGGGAAGAAATCCTGCCCAAGGAACGGCGCAAGCGCCCCGATGGACCCAAGCATGAAAAGCAGGAAGAGGATGAGGAAGACGCGCGCGTGGTTGACACAGAGCGTAAGGATGCGCAGGTAGCCGACGCGAATGTTTTCAAAGTGGTGCTCAAAGCCGAGCTGGAAACGGATGAAGGGATTGCGGCTGCTCAGCTTTTTCTGGTGCTCGGCTTCGTCGTGCTCCTTGAGCAGGTAGCGCGCCATGGTGGGCACAACGGTACGTGAGAGCAGGTAGCTGGCGAGCATGGCGAAGACTACGGCTTCAGCGAGAGGCACGAAGAGGTAGCGCGGCACGCCGCTCAGAAAGAACATCGGGATGAAGACAATGCAGATGGCGAGCGTGGCGACGAGCGCGGGCGTAGCGATCTGCGCCGCGCCGTCGAGAATCGCCTGCTCGATCTCCTTGCCCGATTCGAGATTGCGGTTGATGTTCTCGATTTCGACGGTTGCGTCGTCCACAAGGATGCCGACGGCGAGCGCGAGGCCGCCGAGCGTCATGATGTTGATGGTCTGCCCCAGCATGGCCAGCACGGCAATGGAGCAGAGAATTGAAAGCGGAATCGACACGGCAATGATAACCGTGGAGCGCCAGCTTCCGAGGAAGAGCAGAATCATGATGGCGGTGAGGCAGGCCGCAATGATGGCTTCGCGCACCACGCCGCCGATGGCGCCCTTGACGAAGATGGACTGGTCGCTGAGGGGAACAATCTTCAACTGCTCGGGAAGCTCGCCGCGCTTCACCATGTTGTCCACCTTTTCGCGGACGCCGGCAATAATGTCGAGCGTGGAGGCCGAGCCGGTCTTCATCACGTTCATCAGGATGGCGCGGCGGCCGTCAATGTGGACGATATTCGTCTGCGGCGGGCTGCCGTCACGGACGTGCGCAACGTCGTGAATATAGACAACGGTGCCGTTCGAGGCCTTGATGGGAAGGTCATTCAACTGTGCAACGATGCTGGGTGCGGAGTTGGTTTCGACGGCGTACTCAAAGCGGTCCACCTTCATGGTGCCTGAAGGAGCAATGAGGTTCTGCGCGCCAACGGCGTTGACGACATCCGCGGGCGAAAGGCCGCGAGCCTGGAGAGCGGCGAGGTCGATATCGACCTGGACCTGGCGCTGCTTGCCGCCGTAGGGGAAGGGCGTCTGCGCGCCTTCCACGGTGGCGAGCTGCGTGCGGATGGCGTTCTGGCCGAGGTCGTTGAGCCTCTGCTCGTCGAGGCCTACTCCGGAGAGGCCAAGCTGCAGAACGGGAACGCTCGATGCGTTGTACTGAATGATGAAAGGCGGTGTGGTGCCGGGCGGAAGCGAGCGCAACTGCACCTGCGAAATTGCCGAGACTTCCGCCACGGCCGAGCCAATGTCCACGTGCGGCTGGAAGAAGATTTTGATAACGGCGATGCCGTTGAGGGACGCCGACTCAATGTGCTCGATATCGCTGACCGTGGTGGTCATGCCGCGCTCGGAGTTCGAGACAATGCGGTTGGCCATCTGGTCAGCGGAGAGGCCAGCGTACTGCCACACCACTGTCACGACAGGGATGTCGATATTCGGGAAAATATCCGTTGGCATCGAAACAATGCTGAAGACGCCAAGGATCAAAATGAAAAGCGCAAAGACGACAAAGGTATAAGGCCGCCGTAGCGCAAGCCGGACAATCCACATCATAGGGCTGGTTTCCGCTCCAGAGCTGAGCCGGACTGCGAACGCTTGCCTGCGCTGACAGCGCTAGACTGCGCTTGATGCGGCCGGACCCGCTGGGGTCCCTGAGTTCAATCAGGTTAATGAGAACAAGTTGCCAACACGAACCATGCACGCATGGTTTTCAGCACGAAGGAATTACTGCACACATTCTACTAAGACGTGCAACAGCCCGGAAATGACGCAGACGCCACGACATCATAGACTTAGACCGAGGTCTAAGTCGGGGTACAAGGTGTCGGGGGCAGGGTACAGGGGTAATTGTCGGGCGCTGCAAACGGGGTGCGGGAATGAGGAGACTTGCCCTTCCCCATACCCTGCACCCGATACCCTATCCCCTTGCCTTTAATCCGCGAAAGCAGCTTCTCCCACAGGCACTGGCTCTACCAGCGGCGCGGGGTAGTACGCGTTCTTTACGTACTGCTGCACCATGCGGTTGGTGTTGAAGTAGGTGCCGTTGATGGCCAGCGTAGTGCGCATCAGGCGAGCCCAGTTTTCCTGCGAGTCGCGATAGAGCGGCACCACGGATTTCTCTAGTTTTTCATAAAGAGAACCCGCTTCCGCCGCGTCGTCCGCGCCGTCTTCAATCAGCCAGCCAGTCACACCCTCGATACAGCCTTCAATCCACCAGCCGTCCAGGATGGACAGGCTCGGCACGCCGTTGAGCGCGGCTTTCATGCCGCTGGTGCCGCTGGCTTCATAAGGACGCCTGGGGGTGTTCACCCACACGTCCACACCCGCCGTAAGCAGCGCGCCCAGGTCCCATGCGTAGTTTTCGAGATAAACAATCTTCAGCGTGTCGCTTTCGAGCGTCTGTGCGCGCTCAACCACCTCGCGGATGAGCGCCTTGCCGGGCTCGTCCTGCGGGTGCGCCTTGCCTGCGTAGAGAATCTGCAGGCCGCCCGCGGCCTTGGCGATTTCCACCAGCCGCTCCGGCTGCGTGAACAGCAGGTTGGCGCGCTTGTAGGTGGCTACGCGGCGGGCAAAGCCCAGCGTCAGCACCTTGGGATTGAGCACCTGGCCGGTGCGCGCGGCAACGACGGCTAGCAGCTCTTCCTTGGCGCGTGCATGCGCTGCAAGAATCGCCTCTTTGGGCACGTCAATCGTGTTGCGAACATAGAGATGGTCGCGCCGCCATGCAGGAATATGCTCGTCGAGCATCTGCTGAATTGGCGCGGAAATCCATGTTGGCCCATGCACGCCGTTGGTGATGGAATCAATGGCGAACTCGGGGAACATTTCACGCGAAACCTTGCCATGCTGCAGCGCAACGCCGTTTGCGTAACGCGAGAAGCGCAGCGCCAGCAGCGTCATGTTCAACAGGCCGTCCTTAAAGGTGTCCAGCTTCTGCAAGTGCTCGGTACGCCCCTGGCCGAGAATGCGAATCGTCTGCTCAGTTGAAAAGCGGTCATGCCCTGCGGGAACCGGCGTGTGCGTGGTGAAGACGCACTTCTGGCGAACCAGCGCCACGTCTTCTTCCGTGGCAATGCCCTGCGGGCCGCCGCCCATCTGGCTTTCGAGCAACGCCAGCGTCAGCAGCGCCGCGTGGCCTTCATTCATGTGGTAGACGTTGACCTCCGCGCCAAGCGCGGCAGCCATGCGCACACCGCCCATGCCGAGGACAATCTCCTGCTGCAGGCGGTAGTTGGTGTCGCCGCCATAGAGATGGTCGGTCAGGCCGCGGTCCCAGCCGGAGTTGCCTTCGATATCCGTATCGAGCAGGTAGATGGGAACAATGTGCCCCGTGCGACCGGCAAGGTCATAGCGCCAGGCGCGAACCGTTACCGTGCGGCCTTCAATGGAAACCGTCACACGCGCCGGTTCTTCGGTGCAGAAGTCGGCAGGGTTCCATGGCTGCACCTCTTCGGTCTGCTGGCCGCTGCCGTCCAGGTGCTGGCGGAAGTACCCCTTGCGGTGCAGCAGCGTAAATGCAATCAGCGGCAGGTCGAGGTCCGCTGCGGAGCGCAGCGTATCGCCGGCAAGCACGCCAAGGCCGCCGGAGTAGGTGGGCATCTCCGGGCGGATTGCGATTTCCATGGAAAAGTAGGCAACCTGGCCAGTCGTGGGCAGGCTTTGCTGCGTAAACGTCTTGGCAGTGGAGAATGGCATGGGCTTTATGTGCCTCCGGCACGCTGTCCGCCAAAAAAGGGAACAGCCTGGATTTGTATCTGCAATTTTCCGGGAAGGATGCCGGGCTTTTTATGAAAAACCACCCAGTCGTACAGCGATTTTACCAAGAATAGTTTCCACAGCCCGGTCCCAATGTCACACATCCATGTGCAAAACGGCACCTAAGTGCCGTTTATTCCGCTGAGTAGAGCCTCCGGGCACCCTCGGAAGCGTGGTTGATATAAATCTGGGGCTTGATGTTGAATTTTGCTTCGTAGCGCTCGCCGAGCGCCTTGGCGAACTCCGTCGCGTGGCTGGCCTCGACAAGGTTCACCGTGCAGCCACCAAAACCGCCGCCAGTAAGGCGCGCTCCCACAAGGCCGGGCAGGTCCTGCGCAAGCTCCACCATGGTGTCGGCTTCAATCACGCTGGCTTCAAAGTCGCGGCTGTAGCTCCAGTGCGCCTCCGCCATCAGCTTGCCGAGCGTGGCGCGGTCGTTCTTGAGCAGCGCTTCCGCCGCAGCCACGGTGCGCAGGTTCTCGCTGATAACGTGACGGGCACGCTTGAGGGCGTTGGGGCTCATCTCGCTGCCGTACTTTTCCAGGTCTTCCAGCGTGGCGTCGCGAAGAAACTTTACCTCTGGCCGATGCTTGCCGATGACGGCGGCGGCCTCTTCCACCTCGGTGCGGCGGCTGGTGTACTCCGTGCCGGTGATGACGTGCTTAATCATGGTATTGGCAATCACAATCGCCAGGTCTTCCGGAATGGGCGCGAGCTTGTAGCTCAGGTCGCGGCAGTCAAGCAGCAGCGCGTTGTCCTTCTTGCCGTTCGCGGAGATGAACTGGTCCATAATGCCGCTCGATGCGCCGACGAACTCGTTTTCCGCCCGCTGGCAGAGCTTAGCCAGCACGGGTCCGGGAAAGGATTTGCCCACCAGCGAGGTGACGGCAACCGCCGTGGCAACCTCCAGCGCTGCCGAGCTTGAAAGACCCGCCGAAAGCGGCACGTCGCTCCAGATGCTCAGGCTGAAAGCGGGAATCGTAATTCCCTGTCCGGCAAGAATCGCCAGTACGCCGAGCGGATAGTCGGTCCAGTGGCCGGAGCGCTCCCATGGCAGGTGCGCCGCATCGAATGTGCGCTCCTCTTCGTAGTTTTTGGAGTAGAGAACGACCTTGCCGTCCTCGCGCGGAGAGATGGAGGCAAGGGTGGCGAAGTCAATCGCCGCGGGCATTACAAAGCCCTCGGCGTAGTCTGTGTGCTCGCCAATCAGGTTGACACGGCCCGGGGCAACAAAAAGGCCGGGCTCTGCGCCGTAGCGCTCGCGATGAAAAATACGCAATTGGGAAGGATCGTGCATATATCTCCAGAAGTTACAGAAATTCAATCTCCACCCGCATGGGCCACTTGAACCATTCTTGCGGGGAAAGTGTCCGCGACCACGGTCCGGCAACCGCCAGCGAGTCCACGGGCGCGGTGGCAGGCTCAAGGGCAACGCAAGTCTGTTTCGGACCATCCTTGTCCGGCCAGCCGCCATAACAAATCCATAAACCGAGGTAGGGCGTGGCCACTGTGTCAAAGCTCACGCGAATCTTTACGCCAGCAGAAGGACGCACCAGCTCAGCCCAGTTATCGGCAGCCGCCAGCGGACCTGCAAAAAGCTTGTCACCCACGCCGGAATCCGGCGCAAGGGCAAGGCTAAGGTCCGTTTCCCCACCCGCCGCCAGCTTTGCGGCAGGCCAGTCCACCGCATCGCCGCCCTTGCCGAGCCGGTTGCCGCCCGAGCCTTCCAGACGAAGCGACTGAATCGCATCAGGAAGCACAATGCGGTCCCCAGCCTCCGCGAGAAAGAGCGGATGCGCCGCCCAGGACCACGGCACTGGAACATCCCCCGTATTAGTGACGGTGTAATCCAACGAAAGCAAAAATCCTTTATCAGTCTCGGAAAGAGCCATCGTCCGTTTCACTTCCAGCGGCAGCGAAAAACAGCGAGCGCGCAGCGCAAGTGCAGCTCCCTGCACCCCGTCCCCTGCACCCTGTACCTCGTCTTCCCACACAACGCGCCAGAGGTCCCCATGATCGGGCACTTCGGCGACGCCGCCAGTATACGTTAACGTACACGCTCCCACTGACGGCAAGCATTCATCCCAGCCACTCGCATCACCCGCGTCAAAGCTCATGGTCTGCGTACGTGGTGCAACCGGTGCCAGCGGAGCCTGCAGCAATTCGCGGCCTTTCACACGAATGGAAGCAATCTTTCCGCCGAACTCCGGCAGCACAGTGACTGCGCAATCGCCCGCCGTGAGCACGGCAGACGGAATGACAACGTTTTCTTTTTTGGCGAGACTTCCGATGTCACTGCTCATCTCTGTTGAACTGTTTCCTTTCGTAGAACCTGGCTTGCTAAAACCTGGTCTGTCGCCGCGTTCAGCTCATCCCAAATGCGCGGAAGCCACGCTTCATGTTCGGGCTTCATCAGCACCGAGCGCAAACAGGTAAGTGTCTCCCGTTCGCTGCCGCCGAACCACTGTACCGGCAATTGTACAAGCGCCAGGTGCAGGTTGCGCTCCGCGCACCTGTCGAAAACCTCCTGGGCCAGCCCGGAAGCCTTCTGCGACTCCGCCGCACGCACTGCCCAAACCACAATATCAAGCTCGGGCCCGATGCTGGGGCGGGTCTCAAAGCGCGCATCCTCCAGCAGCCTCCGGTCCAGCTCTACCGCCGCGCGCCGGCCAGCAGCCAGACCCGCAGCAAATGCGCCATCCGGAGTCAGCGGAAGAAGCTGCATCGTCGTCCAAAGCGCCACTGCCGCGGCCCCGGCCCGCGAGCACTCCAGCGAAATCTCACCTAAATGCAGCTCGTTCGACGTGAAGTAGGTATACGGCGAATCGTGCTTGTAAAACCGACCCACCGCCGGGTCGCGAAACAAAACGCAGCCGCATCCATACGGTTGCAGTCCATGCTTGTGCGGATCGATAACAATCGAATCCGCGCCAAAATCGATCGCCTGAAAAGCCAGCCCCGCCGACAGCGGCAGATTGTTCACAATGAGCCGGAAATAACCTCCATATGCAGCATCCACATGAACCCGAAAGCCATAGCGCTGTTTCAGGCTAATGATTTCGTGCAAAGGATCAACAGCCCCCAGCGCCGTCGTTCCGAGTGTGGCAACCACGGTTCCCACATCACCCTTCTTCAACTCATCTTCCAATGCATTCAGGTCCATGCGTCCAGCCGCATCCGCAGAGACCGCAGAATAGTTGAGTTTAAGGACGCTGGAGATACGGCTATGCGTGTAATGCGCCTGCCCGGAGCCAACAATCCTTTTCCCCGGTGCCAGTTGCCCCGCAATCCACAGCGCCTCCAGATTCGCCATCGTCCCGCCGGAGGTTAGGTGCCCCAGAAACCCGCTTTCCGACCAGCGGCCCGCCTCCGCCCAGCCGAACATCGCGGCAATTCCCCGAACAGCTTTAATCTCCATCTCGGAGCTGGCCCGTCCGCCGTCCCGCGCATGATTATTCGGATTCACCGCCATCGCCAGCGCATAGGCAGCCCGCGCCGCCGGATGCGGCGGCTTCAACATCTGCCCTGCATAGAGGGGGTGAAAGTAAGGATAGTTGTCCCCAAGTCGTGCAGCGGTTTTTTCCAGCGCAGCGGCGATTTCCGCCCAATTTTCCGCAGTTTCCACAGGCGGCAATGAGGAAAACTCTGCCGCCAGACGGTCGGTGGCGCGGACCAGAAGCTCGGGGACAGGGTCAACAGGCATGACGACTTTTCACCCTAACACACCCCCTGTGGAGCCTTGTAGTCACTCCCGCAGGTCCCTCATTCTGTACGACTTTCGTAACGTCCTCGCGCGACCCCATCTTTCCCGCAAAAAAGAAAAGCGAGGGGCTCTGCTTGGAGTAGATGCTACAATTTCCTCAGCGTTAGAGTCGAACCGGGTGTGAGCAGTAACTCGCCCAACCAAGCAAGATTCTGCCAGGTGTCGCTCCGATTCATCCAGCGCAATTCAATTCAGGAAACATGATCCAGATGGAACAAGGTACTGTGAAGTGGTTCAATGACGCGAAGGGCTTCGGCTTCATCTCGCGTCAGAATGGTGAAGACGTTTTTGTGCACTACTCGGCAATCAATGCAAATGGCTTCAAGAGCTTGCAGGAAGGCCAAGCAGTGCAGTTCAACGTAGTGAAGGGGCCGAAGGGATGGCAGGCTGCCGACGTGCAGCCTCTCTAAACCCGATAGGCCGGATTCCGGCAGAATCTTAGCAATGATGTAACCGTAAAGGGCTGGGAGCAATCCCAGCCCTTTATGTGTTTCCATGCCTCAGACCTACTTCTTCTCCGTCCCGTCGGTCGTCCCTAGCAGGTGGTAATAGTTCGGCAAAAGCAGGCCGGTCAGGAATCCCAGGATCAGGAAATAGGAAATCAGCGCCGCCCCGTAGGTGTAATTGTGCACGGACTCATTAGACGTAGCGATCTGCGTCACTGCCTGCGAGACATTCAGAAATTGCCCGTAGAGCTGCGGCAGGCCTGCAAGGCTGGCTCCGGCAACAACCTTGCTCAAGGAATCAGCGGTTTGCTGCAGTAGCGTTTGTCTTGGAACAGTCATGCCTCCAGCAAACGCTGCCATAGGAATGGATGCAGACACAGAAGCAGAGGCAGGTGCAGACGCTGGTGTCGTGGTAGGCACAGGCGTTGTTGTCGGCGCAGGTGTAGTAGCCGTTGCTCCGGGCGCAGGTGTCGTTGTCGTCGTTGCAGAAGCTGGCGGAGGGCCTTGCCCATTCTGTGGCCTCGGGGGAGAAAGCGGATAACCGAAGATGAGGCCAAAGAGAAAACCCACTCCAAGGCAGGCGCCTGCCACCAGGAGGAGCGCAGGCCATTTTTCGCTCAATCCGACAATCAACGCCGCTCCGCCGCTGACTGCCACCGTCGCATTGAACGCCACTAAGACTCCGAGAGGCGCGTTCCTGTCTGGGAACATCTTTGTATAGGCGATGCAGCAAACAACTCCAAATGCGACAAGCGCGCACACTCCCCGCGCCCAGGGCACATCGGTCCACTGGAACGCTGCTGCGGCAATCTGTGCAGAAAAAGGAAGGACTCCGGCGGTCATAATTTCCTCCTGAAGGGGCCCATTCAATCAGTCGAAACAATCCGCCCTGGAGGACAGTCCAATCTGTCTTCTTTTTTCGTCAGGCGAATGTCTTACGGGAAAATGCGATGCAGAATGTACAGGGGAGGCCGTGCGAAGACCACAATAGCCCAGGTTCTTCTCTTTTCGCAAGACCACTTTGGGCCAGCACTGCAGGAGCCGCACCCGAAATCCGCGATTGTCTCCCGCGGCCCCTGCCCGTCATTTATCCTGAAGCGTTAGCCCACCTATTTCAGGACTACTTTTCATCATGAGCTCGAAGCAAATCAAGATCACTCTTCCCGACGGCTCCGTTCGCGAAGTCGCCGCCGGCACAACGCCGCTCGACATTGCCAACTCCATTTCGCCGCGCCTTGCCGCAGCCTCGGTTGTTGCCCGCATCACTCCTGCCGATGCAAGAACCTCTGGCGACGGCGAGGACAAGGAAGCTGAGTCCGGCGAGGCCGCAATGTATGCCGCGGAAGCCGCCAACGCGCCCAAGCTCGTTGACCTCTCCACGCCGCTCGCGGAAGATGCGAAGCTTGAGCTCATCACCGAGAAAGACCCCGAAGCGCTGAAGGTCGTTCGCCACTCCGCCGCGCACGTCATGGCGACGGCTGTGCTCGAGCTCTTCCCCGAAACCAAGCTGGGCCACGGCCCTGCAACCGACTCCGGTTTCTTCTACGACTTCTACCGTGAAAAGCCCTTCACGCCGGAAGACCTCGCCGCCATCGAAGCCAAGATGGCCGAAGTCATCGCCCGCGATGAGAAATTCGAGCGCATTTATGAGCCGCGTGAGCAGGCTCTCGCCGAATTCCACAAAGACGGCGACTTCATGAAGGAGCACTTCGTCACTAAGTTCACCGACCCCGGGGCGGAGGTCAGCTTCTACCGCAACGGTCACTTCATCGACTTCTGCCGCGGCCCGCACGTGCCTTCGACAGGCCGCGTGAAAGCCGTGAAGGTAACCAATCTTGCCGGAGCCTACTGGCTTGGCGATGAGAAGAACCCGCAGCTTCAGCGCGTCTACGGCACCGCGTTCTTTTCGCAGAAAGACCTCGACGCGCACTTCGCACGCCTGGAAGAAATTGCCAAGCGCGATCACCGCGTTCTCGGCAAGCAGCTTGACCTCTTCAGCATCCAGGAGCTGGCCGGTTCCGGCCTCATCTTCTGGCACCCGCGCGGAGCCATCATCCGCAAGACGCTCGAAGACTGGATGCGCGAAGAGTGCCTGAATCGCGGCTATCAGCTTGTTTACACGCCGCACGTCATGCGCCGCGAGCTATGGAAGGTCAGCGGCCACGAGGGCTTTTATTCCGGCAACATGTACACCCCCATGGAACTTGACGACGCCGAATACCGACTCAAGCCCATGAACTGCCCCGGCCACATCCTTATCTATAAGAACTCGCCGAAGAGCTACCGTGACCTGCCCGCGCGCTACGCCGAACTGGGCAACGTGTATCGTTACGAGCGCTCCGGTACCATGCACGGTCTGCTGCGCGTGCGCGGCTTTACGCAGGACGACGCGCACATCTTCTGCATGCCTTCGCAGATTGAGGATGAAGTTGTCGCGTGCATCGACTTTGCGGAAGCCACGCTGAAAACCTTCGGCTTCAAAGAGTTTCAAGTGGAACTATCCACATGGGACCCCAGCGACCGCGCCCACTATGCCGGCTCGGATGAAAACTGGGCTCTCGCCATCAATGGCCTCAAGAGCGCCCTCGACCGCAAAGGTATCCAGTACAAGACCATCCCCGGCGAAGCCGCCTTCTACGGTCCCAAGATCGACGTGAAACTCGTCGATGTGCTTGGCCGCCTCTGGCAGCTTTCGACCGTGCAGTTTGACTTCAACCTGCCTGCTCGTTTTGAACTGGAATACGTAGGCGAAGACGGCGAGCGCCACCAGCCCGTCATGGTGCACCGCGCCTTGTTCGGCAGCGTGGAGCGCTTCTTCGGTGTGCTCATCGAGCACTACGCCGGAGCCTTCCCGCTCTGGCTCGCGCCTGTGCAGATTGGCCTCGTGCCCATCGCCGAACGCCACGCCGCCTACGCTGAAAAACTCGAAGCCGAGCTAAAGGCCGCAGGCTTCCGCGTAGAGACCGATTTGCGCAACGAAAAGATGAACGCCAAGATCCGCGACTTTGCCAACCAGAAGACGCCGTACATCCTCGTCTTTGGCGACAAGGAAGCAGAGGCGGGAGCCGTCAGCGTCCGCGCAAGAGGCAAAGGCGACCAAGGCTCCGTTCCACTCGCCGACTTCATCGCGAAGGCGAAGGAACTGGCAGCCACACAATCCACGGAACTCTAACAGAACTCATTGCCGGGTGCCCTATGTCCTTGCA
The DNA here is from genome assembly GCF_059115385.1 of Occallatibacter sp. FHG110214_02. Classification (NCBI taxonomy): domain Bacteria; kingdom Pseudomonadati; phylum Acidobacteriota; class Terriglobia; order Terriglobales; family Acidobacteriaceae; genus Occallatibacter; species Occallatibacter sp. FHG110214_02. The sequence goes on from NZ_JBZYWK010000015.1 coordinate 36,198, forward strand.
GTTGGGTTGGGGACATGGGGCACCACGAACGCAAATCCAGCAAGCCCAAGCGAGGGACCTGACCACACGGCCTTCAGCAGAGAGCAGCCATGCAAATCATCCATACCGTATCCGAACTCCGCACCTGGTCCCGCGCCCAGCGCGCCGCAGGCAAAACCGTCGGCCTTGTACCCACCATGGGCGCGCTCCACGAAGGCCACGCCAGCCTCATCCGCGGCGCGCATCGGCAGTGCGATGCCGTAGCTGTAAGCATCTTCGTCAACCCCACGCAGTTCGGCCCTAACGAAGACTTCTCCCGCTATCCACGCACCTTTGAAGCCGACAGCAAACTCGCAGAACAGGAAGGCGCAGACGTAATCTTCGCGCCGACTGTAGAAGAAGTTTATCCAGCAGGCGCATCCACTTTCGTAGAAGTCGAAGGCCTATCGAACCGCCTCGACGGAGCCTCGCGCCCCGGCCACTTCCGCGGTGTCACCACCGTCGTCAGCAAGCTCTTCCTCGCCGCCGAGCCCGACCGCGCCTACTTCGGCCAGAAGGACGCCGCGCAAGTCGCCGTCCTCCGCCGCATGACCGCCGACCTCCGCTTCGGAGTCGAAATCGTAGTCTGTCCAATCATCCGCGACGCAGACGGCCTCGCGCTCTCTTCGCGCAACGTCTACCTCAGCGCCGAAGAGCGCAAGCAAGCGCTGACATTGAGCCGCACCATCCACCGCGTAGAATCCCTCTTCACCAACGGCGTCCGCGACACATCCGTTCTCATCAGCGCCGCCCGTGAAATCTTCGCCGCTGAGCCAAAAATCCGCATCGACTACATCGAGCTGGTCGATTGGTCCACGCTGCTGCCCGTCGATTTTGCCACGCCGGGAACGCTCTTCGCCGTCGCAGCATACGTGGGCACAACCCGCCTCATCGACAACACGATTCTTGCCTAATCCCCCCTGGAATCGCATCCCGCCTGTTACTGCGGAATGCGATTCCAGAGAGAGTGCGCTACAGAACGAACTTTCTGCGCCTTGCCCGAATTTTGAGAGTTGCTGTTGTTATCAGAGGGTGTGCTGTTTTGTGCGGCTGGAGAACCGGACTGCATGACGCTCTGGCCGGCTGGTCCGCCCACACGGGCAACAAAAGCCCCAGACGCCTTTCCGGGAGAAAGTGTACCGGCAATCAACATATATTCATCTCCCTTGCGAAAAGCACCATAGCGCACATCATCATTGGCGGCATCGAGGGCATCGATAATATTTGTCTGGCTGGTGGCATCCACCAATGGCTGGCTAAGCAGGCTGATTAACGTGAACGCACTTCCGCAAGTAGCGCGGGCGCAGCTCCAGACTTCTGTGTAACCGCCGTCCTGAAGCTGTTTTGCCAGGGCCATGTAGGTGCTCAGCGAAGATGTCGTCACTGGCCCGGAGTAGGCAAGCACATCAATAGCGCCGGTTGCTGTAACCGTCTTGCCAAATTTCGTTGCCGACTGCGCAACAGAACCGACAGGCACCTGGTATTCGTCGTTGTCGATGTGCATGGCTCCAATAATGAAGCTATTCGCGGGCCGGGCGAGGGTTGGTATGTCTGACGCGCCCGGATAGTCCGAGCTTTGCGCAACACAAACGGAGGCAGACGAAGCAACACATACGAGAGCAAGAAGATAGGAAATTTTCATAAGTTTGGTGGAACTCCATTTTCTTTTTCGCTAAGATGCGGATACTGCGAAACAGGTTTATTGAAGAAACGCGAAGCGGTCCCCCCTTGTCCTGCCTCCTCTCAGCTTCGGGCTCTCATCCACACAACGCATTTTGCCGTAGGAGTGCGTGAGATATCCTCAGCCCGCACTACAATCAATTCTCCATGCCGGAACTACCCGACATCACCGCCTACATCACCGCGCTGGAAGCCCGCATCCTCGGCCAGAAGCTCGAACACGTTCGTCTTGGCTCCATCTTTCTTCTTCGCACAGTGCAACCGCCGCTCGAATCGGCAGATGGTCGCGCAGTAACCGCACTCAAGCGCATCGGCAAGCGAATCGCCATAGGCCTTGAAGGCGACCTGTGGCTGGTGCTGCACTTGATGATTGCGGGCCGCCTGCACTGGGGCCCTCCCAACACCAAAATCCCCGGCAAGCGCGGCCTCGCCGCCTTCGACTTCCCCAACGGCACGCTGCTCCTGACCGAGGCCGGCAGCAAACGCCGCGCATCGCTCCACGTCTTCGGCAGCGAAGCAGCGTTAGAAGAAGTAAACCCCGGTGGCCTCGAAGTTTTCGGCGCAAGCCTGGAAGAGTTCCGCGCCGCGCTCACCCGCGAAAACCGCACCCTCAAGCGCGCTCTCACCGACCCGCGCATCCTCAGCGGCATCGGCAACTCTTACTCCGACGAAATCCTCCACGAGGCCAAACTCTCGCCCATCCTGCAAACCCACAAGCTCAAAGATGAAGAGTGGGACAGCCTCTACACCGCAACGCTTTCCACGCTCACGCTATGGATAGGCCGCCTCAATGCCGAGGCCCGCAAAGCCTTCCCGGAAAAAGTGACGGCCTTCCGCCCGGAAATGGCCGCGCACGGCAAGTTCAACCAGCCCTGCCCGCGCTGCGGCTCGCCCATCCAGCACATCCAGTATGCTGACAACGAAACCAACTACTGCCCCACCTGCCAGACCGGCGGCAAAGTTCTCGCCGACCGCGGCCTCTCGCGCCTCTTAGGCTCCGACTGGCCCCGTACGCTGGATGAATTGGAAGCTCTCAAGCGGAAATAATCAAAATTTCCCTTGACCGTGTCTGTTGATATCAACGAGAGTTGGAATCGATTTTCGGAGGTCCAGTCCATGGAGCACGTGCACCACATGCTTAACTGGTGGGCGATTCTCGTGTCCGCCATCGTCCTCTGGATTCTCGGAGCCTTCTGGTTCTCGCCCGCGCTCTTCGCCAAGCCATGGGCCGCCATCGTGGGCCGCGAGCTCGGCCAGAAGCCCAAGGGTGTCGTCCACGGCATGATCGCATCGTTTGTCGGCGGTTTCCTTGCCGTTCTGGTGCTCGACCACCTCGTCGTCTGGGGCCATGCCACGGGCTTCCTGCATGGCGCACTCCTCGGTTTCATTGCATGGCTGGGCTTCATCGCCGGCGTGCAATACCCGCAGCGCATCTATGAAGGCCGCCCCTTCCGCTACTTCCTAATCGTCGGCGGCTACTGGTTCGTCGGCCTGACCCTGATTGGCGGAATCTTAGCCGTCTGGCGTTAAAGCATTTTGTTTTTCCTGTACCCCGTACCCTGCACCCTGTCCCCTAAAATGTCCCCATGAGCAAAAAGATCATCTCCACTCCCAACGCCCCTGCCGCCATCGGTCCTTACTCGCAGGGAGTCGTCACCGGCAACCTGCTCTTCACCGCCGGCCAGGGCCCGCTTGACCCGGCCACCGGCAAAATTGTCCCCGGCGGCATCGAGGAGCAGACCATCCGCACCCTCGAAAACCTCAAGGCCGTGCTGGAAGCTGCGGGCACCAGCTTCCTCAACGTCGTAAAGGCCAACGTCTACCTCTCTGACATCAACAACTTCGCCGCCATGAACGCCATCTACGCGAAATACCTGGCCCCCGAAGGCACGCTCCCTCCGGCCCGCACCACCATCCAGGCCGCACGCCTCCCCGGCGACATCCTCGTAGAAATCGAGCTAGTCGCGGAAGTTTAATCGCACCACGTCACCGCTGCGCATCTAAGCCTGTTGAAGGACCAGCAAGTGGAGGAAAGACCCAATGGAATGGCAAGACGGCGGAGAAAGTAAAGATATTGAGGATCGCCGCGGGCAATCAGGCGGTGGAGGTTTCAACCTCGGCGGCGGTGGCGGCGGCATCAACCCGCTTAACTTCGTCGGCCTGCTCGGCGCCGGTCCCATTGGCATCGGCGTCTTCGTCCTCATTGTGCTCTTCAGCGTCTTCCATGGGCACAACTTTGTCGGTGGCAACAGCGGCACCGCTTCCCGCACGCAGGCCCCGGTAAGCGCGCCAGCCTCTGAGCAGCGCGACGTGCAGCTAATCAGCTACACACTCGACGATGCGCAGAGCTCCTGGGCGCAAATCTTCCAGGCCAACAACCGCCAGTACCGCCACGCCAAGCTGGTCCTGTTCCGCAACCAGACCACCTCCGGTTGCGGAACGGCGCAGGAGTCCACTGGCCCCTTCTACTGCCCCGCCGACCAGAAAATCTACATCGATCTCGGCTTCTGGGACGAGCTGACGCAGCTCGGCGGCTCCACTGCTGACTTCGCCAAGTCTTACGTCATTACCCACGAGCTGGGCCACCACATCCAGAACCTGCTCGGCATTGAAAACCGCGAGCAGCAGTTCATCCAGCAAAATCCCTCGCAGGAAAGCCCCGCTTCCGTCTCTCTCGAACTGCAGGCCGACTGCTTCGCCGGCGTCTGGGGCCACGCCACCGAGCAGCGCAGCAAGATTAACCAGCAGGACATTGCTGCCGCTCTCAAGTCCGCAGCAGCCGTCGGCGACGACCACATCCAGAAGATGAGCGGCCGCGCGGTCAGCCCCGAAACCTGGACCCACGGCTCCAGCGCCGACCGCGAAAAGTGGTTCACCACCGGCTTCCAGGCAGGCAAAGCCAGCGCCTGCACCACCTTCAACGGCAAGCTGGCTCCGTAAAATCGCAGGAATGGACCGGAGGGAGCAGGGGCCTTCAGGCCCCTGAAAATAGCTGCGAATAAGGATGAGGGGCTTTAGCCCCGGAAGCTTTTACCTCACCCACTCCATCTAATCTCTCAGAGAGAACCCTCATGGCCGACACCACAGAAAAAGTAATCAAAACCGAAGCCGAATGGCGCGCCCAGCTCGACCCGCTCCAGTACCACGTACTGCGCGAAAAAGGCACCGAGCGCCCCTACACCGGCCCGCTCGAATACAACTTTGAATCCGGCAGCTACCACTGCGCAGGCTGCGGAGCCCTGCTCTTCGCTTCCGGCGCAAAATACGACTCCGGCTGCGGCTGGCCCGCCTTCATGATTCCGGCGGATTCCAAGGCCATCGACGAGCACGAAGACAACACCTTCGGCATGCGCCGCGTAGAGGTCACCTGCGCCAAGTGCGGCGGCCACCTGGGCCACGTTTTCCCCGACGGCCCAAGACCCACCGGCCTCCGCTACTGCATCAACAGCGCCTCACTGACCTTTACCAAAGAACAGCCAGCAGAAAACAAGGAATAAGCTGGGTGCTGGGTGCCTCATTCATGCGACGTTTTTTGTCGCATGGGTGGGGATAACACGCCCATCAATTCATCACAAAACTGTCTTTGTTCTTGTTTTTCCCTGTCCCTCTTCCCTTATTCCTTGTTCCCGCCGTTACGATGTTTCCATGCCCCGCACCCTCCTTCTAGCCGCCGCGCTCTTTGCCGCCATCCCCGCCTTCGCCCAACAAAAAGAAGACGCCGCCCTCAATACCGAGCTGCAAACGATAGCCGCCACCCACCACGGCAAAGTCACTCTCTACGCGGAAAACCTGAAAACCGGCGCAACTGCCGCCCTCAACGCCGACACGCCCGTCCAGACGGCCTCCACCATCAAAATGGCCATTCTCCTCGACGCCGCCGAGCAAATCCGCGCAGGCAAAGCCGCATGGGATGAAAAACTCATCCTCAATAAGGACAACCAGGTCCCCGGCTCCGGCGTAATCGGCCAGCTCGACACACCGCTCACGCTCACCCTGCATGACGTGCTGCACCTGATGGTCGTCCTCAGCGACAACACGGCTACCAACATGGCCATCGATCGCCTCGGCCTCGACCACATCAACGGCACCATCCAGCAGGCGGGCCTCAAAAATACGTGGCTCTACAAAAAGGTCTTCAAGCCCGCCACCGGCCCCATGCCCGCTGACCAGAAGCAGTTCGGCCTGGGCAAAACCACCGCCCGCGAAATGGCCTCCATCATGGCCCGCATAGCCACCTGCAAACTCTCGCTTGACGGCTCCGCTTCACTCCCGGCAGACGGCCAAATCTGCGCCAAAATCCTCGCCTCCCTCCGCCAGCAGCAAGACCGCGAAGACCTCCCGCGCTACATTGAATCCCTCGACACCAGCGAGCAAGGCTCCGCCATCGCCAACAAAACCGGCGCACTCGACGCCGTCCGCAATGACGTAGCGTTAATCGCCAGCAAATCCGGCCCCATCGTCATCGCCGCCTTCACCTACGACAACCAGGACCAGCGCTGGACCGGCGACAACACCGCCCAGCAGCTCCTCGGCAAACTAGGCGAAGCCGTAGTTAAGAAGTGGTCCCCCACCGGCCTCGACTCCGACATCATCAACTGGGAAAACCCGCTCGAAAAAGCAGCTTCCAGCCATTAGCTCTTAGCTTTTAGTTCATTGCAGAAGAACAAGTCTGGGTGCCCCATCCATACGGCGCATTTTGCCGGATGGGTGGGATAGCACTCCTATCAGTTCTCCCACCGTCAGGCTAAAAGCTAAGAGCTAGCAGCTAATAGCTGGTAAAATCACCCTTTCGGGCTTCTTTTCGCCCACCTTCATCTCACCTGACGAAAGCCTCCATCGTGCCTGAAATCACCAAGCCGAAATCCGTTACTTACGCCGACTCCGGCGTGGACATCTCCGCCGGCGACCGCGCCAAGGACCGCATCAAGTACCTTGCGCAAAAGACCTTCAACCGCAATGTCCTCGGCGGCATTGGCGGCTTCGGCGCGCTCTTTCGTCTCGACCTCCAGAAGTTCAAGAGTCCCATCCTCGTCAGCTCCGCGGACGGCGTAGGCACCAAGCTCAAGCTCGCCTTCGAGCTCGGCATCCATCACACCGTGGGCCAGGACCTCGTCAACCATTGCGTCAACGACATCGCCGTGCAGGGCGCAACGCCGCTCTTCTTCCTCGACTACCTGGCCACCGGCAAGCTCGACCCCAAGGTGACCGAAGACGTAGTCACCGGCCTCGCCGAAGCCTGCAAAGCCAACGGCTGCGCGCTCATCGGCGGCGAAACGGCACAGATGCCCGGCTTCTACTCGGATGGCGAATACGACCTCGCCGGCTTCATCGTCGGCGCCGTGGACCGTGAAAAGATGGTCACCGGCGAAACCATCAAGCCAGGCGACGTGCTCATCGGCCTGCCCTCCACCGGCCTGCACACCAACGGCTACTCGCTCGCCCGCAAGCTGCTCTTTGAAGTGGCCGGATACAAGCCCTCGCAATACGTAACCGCCATCAAGGAGAAGGCCGGCGCGGCGCTCATGAAGACGCACCGCAGCTACCTGCCCATCATCCAGAAGCTCGTCAACGCGGGCCTCACGGCGGGCATGGCGCACATCACCGGCGGCGGCATTACGGAAAACCTCCCGCGCATCCTGCCCAAAAACACCGCCGCGCAAATCGAAATCGGCTCCTGGCCTGTGCTGCCCATCTTCGAGCACCTCCGCCAGCTCGGCCAGGTCAGTGAAGACGAGATGATGCGCACCTTCAACATGGGCATCGGCCTGATTGCCGTCATCCCCGCCGCCAAGTTCACCCGCGCCAAAAACCTCCTCGACCGCGCCGAAGAAAAGTTCCACGTCATTGGCCGCATCGTCAAAGGCGAAAAGCGCGTCCAGTACCTGTAAGCACAGCGGCAGATGGCAAGGTTGGCCGGGTTTTAACCCCGGCAATCTCCCGCCGCAGAATCATTCGGGCTTTAGCCCCTGAGGTATGCTTTGGCTTCTCCGGAAAAACTGAAACTCGGCATCCTGCTCTCCGGCCGCGGCTCCAACTTCTTCGCCATTGCCCAATCCATCCGCGAAGGCCGCCTGCCCAACGTAGAAATCGCCGTAGTCATCTCCAACATCGCAGAAGCCCCCGGCCTGACCGCCGCGCAGGAGCTCAATCTCCCCACAGCCCTCTACGTTTCGAAAGGCCGCAAACGCGCCGAACACGACGCCGACGTAGCCGCCTGCCTCAAGCAACACAACATAGACCTGGTAATCCTCGCCGGCTACATGCGCCTCCTGTCACCGGAGTTCATCACCGCATTCCCCAACCAGATCCTCAACATCCACCCGTCTCTTCTGCCCGCCTTTCCGGGCCTCGACGCGCAACACCAGGCCTTCGACTACGGCGTAAAAATCGCAGGCTGCACCGTCCACTTTGTCGATGAGCACCTGGACCACGGCACCATCATCCTGCAACGCGCCATCGAAGTTCTGGAAGAAGACACCGCAGAATCCCTCTCCGCCCGCATCCTGAAAGAAGAGCACCAGGCCTACACTGAAGCCATCGCCAGAGTAGCCAGCGGCAACTACAAAATCGAAGGGCGCCGCTACCTCAAAAAGAGCTGACTGTCCAAGCCTTGGCAGTGGGTTCCACCCCAAAAGCCGGGTGCTCCATCCATGCGACGCTTTTTGTCGCATGGATGGAATATATACAGCCTTTGCCTTTATAGCTTTTCGCCGTGTACCTAAACCCTGTACCCTACACCCCGTCCCCTGTCCTCGGCAGCGCAAGCTGCCCCTCACTCCGCGCCATCACCGCACAAGCCAAACAATTCCCAAAGACATTCGTCATCGTGCGTCCCATATCAATCAGCGCATCCACACCCAGGATCAGCAGAATCGGCGCACTCGGCAACCCAATCGCCCCCGCCGTCGCCATCAGCACCACCAGCACCGCTCGCGGAACCCCAGCCACACCCTTGCTCGCCAGCATCAGCACCAGCAGCATCTCCACCTGCCGCCCAAAGCCCAGATGAATCCCCGAAGCCTGCGCCACAAACACCGCCGCCATCGACATGTATATGCTCGACCCATCCAGATTGAAGCTATACCCCGCCGGAATCACGAACGAGACAATCCACCGCGGCACGCCGAAGGACTCCATGTTCTCCATCGCCACCGGCAGAGCCGCCTCTGAAGTCGTAGTAGCAAACCCAATCGCCGCCGGCTCGCCCGCAGCCTTCAAAAACCGCCCCATCGGAATCCGGAAAATCAGCATAATCGGCAGCAGAACCGCCAGCGCAAACACCGCCAGCGTCCCGTAAAACGTCCCCACCAGCCGCGCCAGCGAAGCCAGCGTCCCCATCCCCATCTTGCCCACGGTATAGGCAATCGCCGACCCCGCTGCCACCGGGGCCAGCACCATCACAATCTTCGTCAGCTTGAACATCACCCCGGCCAGCGACTCCAGCAGCCGCATCATCGGCGCGCGCTTTTCCTGCTCCACCATAGCCAGCGCCACACCAAACATCACCGCAAAAACCGCCACCTCCAGCATCTGGTTGTCGGCCACGGCCTTGGCAATGTTCTCCGGAAAGATGCTCAGCACAAAATCCTGCCACGTATGCGTTGCCACCGTCGGCACCTGGGCCACACCCGCAGCCGCGGCAGCCCCGGCCAGCCCCCAACCCACGCCCAGCACGTTCATCGCCACCGCGCCCAGCACCATCCCAACCGTGGTCACCACCTCAAAGTAGATAAGCGCCTTCACCGCCACGCGCCCCACGTCCTTCAAGTGGCCATGCCCGGCAATTCCCGTCGTAATGGTGGCAAACAGCAGCGGCGCAACAATCATCTTGATGAGCCGCAAAAACAAATCCCCCGGCAGCCTGCATTCCGCGGCAATCCCCGGAGCATCCAGCCCCAGCTCCACACCCACTACCATGCAGACAAAGGTCCACGTCATCAGCGTTGGCTGCCGCAGCGCATACCCCGCCAGCCCCAGCGTGCCCGCCCACCGCAGCGCCACACCCACATCATGCAGTCCGGCAAGCTCAAGCCCAGCCCCCAGCAACAAAAACAAAACGCCGCCAGCCAGCGCGGCAACAGATGCGCGATCAAGTGCTTTACGAGGGGTGCCAGTCTCAGTCGTCATACGTTCCATGCAATCTCTTTAGCTCAGCATACGGCCTCCCATCCGGGTGCCCGCAGCCTGTGGAAAAAATTCTTGTCAAGGGGGTAGACCTGAAAATAATTTTCATCCTGCTGATTCTAAAGGGAATAAAAGTTCGCCAGTTTTGCGCTCAATTATGGGTGTTTTCGCTACTCTAAGAATAAGCCGGAAATTGACATTGCAAAGGGCGTGCCGCCCAGTCCCAACGGACAAAGCGGCGCGCCCTTTTTCATGCACCCATGCACCGCTCCGCAGTCTTGCCAGAGTGCAAGTGGAGATGCGCGCGTGGAGTCATTTTCAGCCACGCCGCGCGCGTCCTGCTTGTCCGCAACCACGGCACGCAGGACACGCGAAGCGTTCTGGGTTCACTAACTTTGCAGAGGGCTCCGTCAGGAGCCCATTACTACTTCTGAAAAGGAACTACAAATTATGGCAAACATTCTCGTCAGCATAGAAAAGGGAATCGAAATCGGAGCCGAAGACGCTCTCAAGTGGCTCAACGGAGCCGAAAACGACCTGAAAGTCGCTCCTACCGTAGTAGCCGCCCTCGGCACGCTCTTCGGCCAGCTTGAAAAGCCGCTTGCCGACGCCTCCAGCGCAGCCGCCAACCCGCTCAACATCGTGCTCGATGTCGAAACCGTCAACGCTCTCAAGGCCGTCTGGCCCGATCTCAAGCAGTTTCTCACCACCATCGGCGTCAAGCTGTAAAAACCAGGGTACAGGGGACAGGATGCAGGGTACGGGGCCAAAGACTCCGAAGCATATCTGTACCCTGTACCCCGCACCCTGTCCCCTGTAAAGGAGTCCTCCCCCATGAACACCCTCATCAGCAACATCTGGCTTCATCCACGCACCACGGCCGCGGGCCTGCTCATCGCAGTTGGCAGCATCGGCGGCGTGCTCACGCAGCAGGGCATCACGCTGGGCCATGCCGGAACCGGCACGGTCGTCACCCTCGTCACCGCACTCGCCTCGGCATTGCTGGGCCTCATCTCCCGCGACCCCGCAACCTCCACAGTCACAACCACAACGCAGCGCCAATAAGCGCAATGTCGGCGCTGATGCACAATCGCTTGTTTTCAGGTAGGCCGGGGCTTCAGCCCCGGCAATCAACCAGGTCACATTAAGTAGGGCCTTTAGGCCCTGAGGCATCCTTTTCGACTTAGATGGCCACGTTGCACATCAGCGCCAAATACCCCACTCATGCAACACATTTTGTCGCATGAGTGGGATAGCACCTCTGGCCAGCTCTCCCACAGCCCAGCTAAGAGCTAATAGCTAAAAAGCTGCCTTCAAGTCGTCTGCGACTTAACCTCGCCGCCCAGCAGCAGTTTTACCGTAATCTGCTTCTGCCCGCGCAGCACCGTCACACTTACCGTATCGCCGGCCTGGTGCTTGTCCATAATCACATCGATATCCTGCGTATCCGTAACCTGCTGCCCGTCGATGCCGACAATCAAATCGCCGCCAATCATAATCGGCGTATTCCCCAGGTAAGCCTGCTGATTGCCGCCATGCAGCCCGGCCTTCTCCGCCGCGCCGCCGGCAAGCACCTTCTGAATCAGGACGCCCTGATCCGCCGAAAGCCCCATCTGCTCCGCAAGATCCGGCCCAATCGGAAAGCTCACAATCCCCAGCGAAGGACGGTTCACATGCCCATAGCGTGTCAGGTCGCCCAGCACCGCCTTGGCCGTGTTAATCGGAATCGCAAACCCAATACCCGCGCTCTGCTCCGAACCATTCGTAGCAATCATCGTGTTAATGCCAATCACCTCGCCGCGTGAGTTCAGCAGCGGTCCGCCCGAGTTGCCCGGATTGATTGCCGCGTCCGTCTGAATCGCATCCTCAATTGGCGCGCCTTCGCCGCCGCGAATCGAGCGAATCGAGCTGATAATGCCCCGCGTCATCGTGCCGTTCAACCCAAACGGATTGCCAATCGCATACACCTTCTGCCCCACCGCAAGCCCGGAGGAGTCCGATAGCGTAACGGGCTGCAGATTCGGCGCATTGATCTGCAGCAGCGCCAGGTCGTGTGTGCGGTCCGTGCCAACCACCGTCGCCGGATACTTATGCTTGTTCGAGAGCTGCACTTCAATGCCGCGGTTGGCAATGCCGTTGCGATTCGCGTCCGCCACCACGTGATAGTTCGTCAGCACATGCCCGGCCTTGTCCAGCACAAACCCCGATCCCTGCCCTTGCTGCGGCACCGCGCCATAGAAAAAGTTGAACGTCAGGCTCGTTGCCGTAATGTTCACCACGGAAGGCAGCACACGCTTGTAAACAGAAATGTTGTTCTGTTCCTCGGAGTCATACTCCGGCGCGGCATGCGCCTCCGTCAGCTCAAGCCCCGTGCCCTTGCTGCTTGGTTTAAGAAAGCCCAGCGAGCGCAAATCTCCCGAAACATGCGCCGTGACGTACCAGAAACCGCCCACCAGCAGCAGAACCAAAAGAATCCGGCGCAACTTCATCCCATCCACCTCGCGAACATTAAGTTTCCGAACGCACCGCACGCAAAGCCGCTCAACGCAGCCCCTCCATACGGCACTTTTGCTCAGCACTTATTCTAATGAACCCGGTTTTCCTCTTCCAGATGCGCCACAAACTACCCGGCCTCAAATTTAAGCCTTTTTGGTTCTATATACCGGCACCACAATGGCGGAAACACCGGAAAGGCTCTGGATACGCCCACCAATTCATAAAAATTCCGTCGATAATGAAACGAACAGAACATGAGAAGACACCAACCATCAGTACAAATCAGGTAAAGATGCTGAGCAGTCCAATCCCACAGCACATTACGCATTCCCTCGTGGAAGACCACATCGAGAGCGATTCCCTGCGTCTGCAATTTTCCCCAGCGCTCGAAAATTTCTTCGAGCAGGAGACGGGCAAGGAGCGCTGCCGCTATCTCTTCCGCATGGGCCTCATCGTACTCGCCATCTTCCAGCTTGTTCTCTATCCGCAAAAGCTGCTGCTCGGCGACGCCATGTTTCCAAAGATGCTGCTCATCCAATGGGGCATCACCACGCCGCTCGCCGTGGCCGCCAAATGGATACTGCGTTGCAATCCGCACCCGCTTTTGCGCGAGCTATGCGTAGTAGCAACCGCGCTGCTTGTCACAGCTAACTGCGTCTCACTCACGCTCATGAGCCAGTCTCCCTATCGCTGGGCCATGCTGCAGTTGTTCTCTCTTGCATTCCTCTACTTCACCTCCGTGCAGCAGATACGCTTTCTGCCCACCATCATTGCCTGCATCGGAGTCTGCATCTTTGAAATCTATCTCACCTATCGCTTGCCGCAGTACAACAGCAGCGTCTTCTACGCCTGCGCTTTCATCACCGTCACCGCGTCCCTCTTCGCTGCCTACGGCAACTACATGTCAGAGAAGCAAACGCGGCATGCCTACCTGCTCTCACTTCTCACGCGCATTCAAAATGCGGAGCTCAACCGAACCAGCGCCTATGACATGCTCACTGGCCTCGGTAACCGCCGCCTGCTGCGAGAAGTCGTAGAAGAAATCGAAAACAATCCCATTCCAACTCCGCATGCAGTGCTCATGCTCGACATCGACCACTTCAAAGACCTGAACGACTACGCCGGCCATCTCGCCGGAGACCAGTGCCTCGTCCGCGTCGCCAGCCTCATCCAGTCGCAACTGCGCCGCCACAACGACCACGCCTTCCGCTACGGTGGCGAAGAGTTTGTAATCCTGCTCGAAAACGTCCCGCAAAACACAGCCATGAGCGTAGCCAACCGAATCCGTGCCGCAATCGAATCCGCCGGCATCCCCAACCCCGGCAAAGGCCGCGATGTACACGTCACCGCAAGCATCGGCGTAGCCAGCGGCACAGAAGCAATCCCCAACCTGTTGTCCGAAGCCGACGCCGCTCTCTACTCCGCCAAGCGCGCCGGAAGAAACAAAGTCTGCAGCAAAGCCAACAGCAAAAGTGTCATCTGGAGTTGCTCCGACACCAGCGAAGAAGAAACGACCCCATTGCACTAGCGAAAAATCATGGATGTTCCCATCGCAGTTCTTCCACAAAAGAAGGCAGTGTCATCCTGAACGAAGCGCATTGGGGTAGGCGGAGTGAAGGATCTGCGGTTGTCCTTTATAGCTTTTGCCGTTTATAGTCTTTGCTCTTTATAGCTCTTCGCCGTTTATCGAAACCACACCCGCACTCTCAACCTGCAGCCGCCGCCAAACATCCCCAACCCGAGCCTCAAGCGCTGCTTTATCCCCATCATTCGCAATCACAAAATCCGCCCGCGACGCCTTCTCCGCATCGGGAATCTGTTTCGCAATCCGCTGCCGCGCATCGGCTACAGCGCGTTCGCGGCACGCAGCATCCTTACCAGAACAAACCCGCTCTACATACCGCGCAATCCGCACCTCATCCGGCGCAGTCACCACAATCACGCGATCAAACCGATTCCGCCAATCCGCAAGCACGCCCTCACTCTCGCCGCGCTCCCGGGCATCGCGCTCCACCTCAAAAATCAGCGCCGATTCCACAACAGCCACAGCCTTCGCATCCTTGGCAAAGACCGAATCCATCCACGCCCGCTGCGACGCAATCACCGCCGGATGCACAATCGCATTCAGTTCCTGCAACCGCCCGCCGGCAAAGGCCATCTCCGCCAGCTTTGCCCGATTCAGCTTCCCATCCGCGCCGACAACATCCGGTCCGAATACGCGAACAATCCCGTCATACACAGATTGCCCCGGCTCCATCAGCGCACGCCCCATCTCATCGGCCTCGATAACCTGCGCACCAAGCCCACGCAGCAGCGCCGCAACCGTGCTCTTACCCGAGCCAAGCCCGCCGGTAAGCCCAACGCGAAGCATCAGAGCCCGTGCCTCAGCTTGCAAGCCCGCACCGTGTTCGACATCAGCATCGCAATCGTAAGCAGACCCACTCCACCCGGCACCGGAGTATACGCACCAGAAACCTCAAACGCCGCCGGATGCACGTCGCCCACAATCACCGAGCCGCGTTTGGCAAACGCAGCCTCACGCTTCTCATTTCCCTTGAAAAACCTGTCGAACTCCTCGCGCGTCTCCACGCGATTGATGCCCACGTCGATAATCGTCGCGCCCGGCTTCACCATCTCCGGCGTAATAAACCCCGGCCGCCCAATCGCAGCCACAAGAATGTCCGCCTCGCGCGTCACTGCGCCAAGATCGCGCGTCTTCGAATGACAAATCGTGACGGTAGCATTCTCATGCAGCAGCAGCATCGCCGCGGGCTTGCCCACAATATCGCTGCGCCCCACAACCACCGCATTCGCGCCGCTGATCGGAATCCCGCTCCGCTTCAAAATCTCAATCACGCCCGCCGGAGTGCAAGGAGCCAGCGCAGGCCGGCCCGCCTGCAACCTGCCCGCATTCACCGGGTGAAACCCATCCACATCCTTCTCCGGCGCAATCGCATCGAGCAGAACTTTGGCATCGACCTGCTTCGGCAGCGGCAACTGCACCAGGATGCCGTCGATATCATCCCGCGAATTCAGCGCATGAATCGTATCGAGCATCTCTTCCGTCGTCACCGTATCCGGCGGAGTAATGTGCTCACTCAGAAAGCCCAGCTCCTTGCTGGTAGCCACCTTGTTGCGCACATAAATCTCGGAGGCCGCCACATGCCCCACCTGCACCACGGCCAGCCCCGGCGTCACGCCCTGCGCCGCCAGCTTCTTCACTTCCTCCGCCACATCGGCCTTAATCGCCGCCGCAATCGTAGCCCCATCCAGAATCGTCGCCATGCTCTTCGCTCCAAAACACAATCTTAAATGCGCATTACGCAAGGCAGATTTTCGGCAATGGGGTTAGTTTGTATCTCAAGGATGCGATCAGTAACTCCCGAATTGCCGGTCACGCATTCGGAACTGCGCCAACTGCTAGGCAGTAGCTTCCAATAAACCGACTTCTCGTTACCCAGCGGGATACTCGAATGGAAAGACCTCTAATTTGCCAAGCTCCACCGAAAGCCAAACGAACCGCTCAAATCAGACCAGGGAGCAATGCAAAACATAAGATCCCGCCCGAACGGCATCGGTACTGGAGACCTTTTGGTAGAGAGGCCCAGAAGTGTCGCCCGGTTTTAATCTGTAGTGGGCCAAATCGGCGGAAATCTCTTCCACCCGCCACTTGCGAGTAATGTTAAGCGGGTGAACCACAGTACAGAGAGCGAGGTCCAGCCGAACTTCGCCGGCCACGTACTCTCCCTGTTCGCACTCTGACGGAAGAGGAACGCCCAAGAGGCCACCTAGCTCGGAGATGGCTTGAATACCGAAATCCAGAATGCAGCCCGCCTGAGTGGGGTCTTGCGATATGTAGATGACTTTTGCATTCACACGGTAATAGTTGCCAGCGAGCGGAAGAGCGGCCTCAATTTTTTGAATAGCCCGGCTCAGCAACGTTTCAGTCCAGAATGTGACAGGCCAATCGAATACGTCACCAACGTGGAGCTCTGGCTCACCATCTTCGATGACGCAACGCTGAAGATGCAAGTTCCATACGGAGTTCATAGGAGCCTCCATTTTATCTGCTGAACGGACCGCAACCCTCGACATTGATGCCTCGTCACGGCGTGAAGTAGTTTGGTACCGGGAAACGCGCTAGGGCCCAGGAATGAGGTTGCATCTAATTTGTCGCCTACTCGGAAATTGGCACGCTCTTCAACACTGATTCCATCTGTCTATGAATTCAAACTGACCCACTACCGCTTTTCCCTTGTCCCTGTCGTATCCTTACTAGCGAAGTTCTACCCATCCTTCCCGAGGCCCTCAAGAATGTCGCTAATCAAAGTGCGGCTCGCCGCAATGCTGTTTCTGGAGTTCTTCATCTGGGGCGCATGGTACGTAACCGTAGGCACGTGGCTGGGCCGCACGCTCCACTTCTCCGGCATTGAGATCGCGCAAGTCGCCAGCACCACCGCCGTCGGAGCCATCGTCTCCCCCTTCATCGCCGGCTGGATCGCCGACCGCTTCTTCGCCACCCAGCACGTCCTCGCCGCCCTCCACTTCGCCGGAGCCATCCTCCTCTGGATCGCCGCCAGCCACACCACTTACGGCCCCATCTACTGGCTCGTGCTCGCCTACGCCTGCCTCTACATGGCCACGCTCGGCCTGGTCAACACCATCGCCTTCCGCCACATCACCAACCCCCAGCAGGAGTTCGGCCCCATCCGCGTTCTCGGAACCCTCGGCTGGATTATCGCCAGCTCCGCCGTCAGCTTCCTCAAGTTTGAAGCCACCGCGCAGCCCCTCCGCATCGCCGCCGGAGCCTCGCTAGTGTTGGCCATCTACTCGCTCACCCTCCCGCACACCCCGCCCGTCAAGTCGGAAGGCGGCTTCTCCCTCGGCAAAATCCTCCCCACCGAAGCTCTCGCGCTCCTCAAGCAGCCCGCCTACGCCGTCTTCGCCGTCGCGGCCTTCCTCATCTGCATCCCGCTGCAGTTCTACTATGCCTTCACCAACAACTTCCTCAACGAAATCGGCGTCCCCTTCGCAGCCTTCAAAATGAGCTTCGGCCAGTGGTCTGAGCTGGGCTGCATGCTGCTCATCCCCTGGTTCTTCCGCCGCCTTGGCGTCAAATACATGCTCATCGCCGGCATGATCGCCTGGGCCATCCGTTATGCCTGCTTCGCCTTCGGCAACCCCGGCGCCGGAACGTGGATTCTCATGCTCGGCATCATCCTCCACGGCATCTGCTATGACTTCTTCTTCGTCACCGGCCAGATCTATACCGACCGCAAGGCCCCCGAATCCGCCCGCGCCGCCGCCCAGGGCATGATGACCCTCATCACTTACGGCGCCGGCATGCTCGTCGGCTCCTGGCTCTCCGGAGCCATCGTAGACCGCTACGCCACCGTAGCCACCGACGGCTCCGCAACCCACCAGTGGACCCCCATCTGGCTCTCCGCAGGCGGCCTCTCCGCGGTCATCCTCATCCTCTTCTTCTTCGCCTTCCGCGAGAAAGAGCAACCCACCCCATCCCCCGCCCCCCTGACCGCAGGTCACTAAATCTCCGGTATTCCCAGGTCCCTGCTTTTGGGACCTGGGAATACCGCCCTCGTCCTCCCACAAAAGAAAGCAGTGTCATCCTGAGCGAAGCGCTTTGGGGCCCCACAAAGTGGGGTAGGCGGAGCGAAGGATCTGCGGTTGCCCTTTATAGCTTTTGCTCTTTATAGCCTTTAGCCCTTTATCTAAAACCCTGTACCCCAAACGCTACCCCCTGTACCCGCTTTTTTCACTTTCTTTAGGAACGAAACCCCATCTCGACTCGTCTCATATGTGGCAACTCTCAGGGCAGACCCACCCGGCAAGATCGCCCAGCCTGTTGCGCACTCTCTTTTTTCTTGTGAACTACCCACAATTCCCCTCTTCCAGTGCTCTCCAGGAGTAGCCGGCTGATCTATGCGTGCCTTTTTCTCTCTTGCTCTCGCTCTTCCGCTCTGTTGTGCCTCGCTGGCTTCCGCAGCCCCCGGCCACGCTGACATCCACCCCACAGCAGCCGAACCCGCCTCTACCGGCCACATCGGCGGAACCGTAGCCGATCCCACCGGCGCAGTCATTCCCAACGCCGTCGTCACCGCCACCCGCACCGGCCACGCACCCGTCCGAACCACCTCGGACGCCGCCGGACACTTCTCCTTCAGCGGCCTCGCCGCCGGTTCCTACATCCTTGAAGCCTCCGAGGCCGGCTTCTCCCCCGCCCACGTTGAAAACGTTCACCTGGCCGCCGGAGGCTCCGTCACCCTCACGCTTACCCTGGCCATCGCCTCCGACCAGCAATCCGTAGTCGTCAACGCCGACGAGCCCGATACCAGCCCTGAGAAAAACGGCGGAGCCGTCGTCCTCAAAGGCGATAACCTCTCCGCCCTCTCTGACGACCCCGACGAGCTCTCCACCCAGCTCCAGTCCATCGCCGGAGCCGACGCCGAAACCGGCTCGCAAATCTACGTCGACGGATTCACCGGCGGCAAGCTCCCGCCCAAAAACGCCATCCGCGAAATCCGCATCAACCAGAACCCCTACTCCGCCCAGTACGACCAGCTAGGCTTTGGCCGCATTGAAATCCTCACCAAGCCCGGCGCGGACAAGCTCCACGGCGACCTCTGGGTCCACGGCAACAACTCCCCGTGGAACGCCCTCAACCCCCTCATCCCCTCCACCCAGCAGCCGCCCTACTACGAGTGGCAGCTCGAAGGCGACCTCGACGGCCCCGTCACCAAAACCTCGTCCTACTTCTACTCCATGTGGACGCAGCGAGCCATCAACAACTCCGTCATCAACGCCGAAATCCTCGACCCCGCCACGCTCAACCAGGTCGCCTTCACCCAGGCCGTCAGCACGCCGTCCGACAAGCTCTACCTCACCCAGCGCTTTGACTGGCAGCTCGGCAACGTGCACACCCTCAGCATCCGCTACATGATTAACCGCGAAACCGCCTCCAACTCCGGCGTCGGCCAGTTTGCGCTGCAGTCGCAAGCCGTCAGCACCACGGCCACCGAACAGGTTCTGCAGATCAGCGACTCGCAGGCATTCACCCCCACCACGCTCAACGAAGTCCACTTCCAGTACACCCGCGACCGCACCGAGCAAACGCCCCTCTCCACCGACCCCACCATCGCCGTGCAGGGCGCTTTCACCAGCGGCGGCTCCAACACCGGCATCAACCGCGACGCGCAGGACCACTATGAGTTCTACGACCTCCTCCGCCTCGACCGCGGCAACCACGAAATCAACACCGGTGCGCGCCTCCGCATCATCCGCGACTCCAATTATTCGACTGCGGGTTACAACGGCTCCTACACCTTTGCTGACCTCAACCACTACCAGATAACAGAGCAAGGCATAGCCGCGGGACTCACCCCTGCTGAAATCCGCGCCAACGGCGGCGGAGCCAGCCTCTATACCCAGACCCACGGCACGCCCTCCATCGTCGTGGATATGGCGGACGTAGGCGCATTCGCCGAAGACAACTGGAAGATCGTCCCCAGCGTCACCTTCAGCTACGGCATCCGCTTTGAATCACAAACCGGCATCAGCGACCACGAGGACTTCGCCCCACGCTTCGGCATCGCCTGGTCTATCCCCGCAGGAAACATGCCGGACACCAAGGGCCCCGACGGCAAGGTCATCAAAGGCGGACCCAAACCGCCCCACGCCATCATCCGCGCCGGCGGCGGCCTCTTCTATACCCGCTTCGCCTCCACCGGACTCCTGCAGGCCGAGCGCCAGAACGGCATCACACAATCCGCCGTCGTCATCAATAACCCCGACTTCTTCCCCGGCACCTGCAACACCGACCCCACAGCCTGCTCCAGCGGCACGGACAGCACCAGCGCGCCCACCATCTTCGCGCTCAGCCCCACCCTCCGCGCGCCTTACCTCGCCATCGCCGGAGTTGGAGTAGATAAGCAGCTCTTCAAGTCGCTCTCCCTCTCCGTCAACTATCTCTACACCCGCGGCCTGCACCAGTTCGTCACGCGCAACATCAACGCCCCGCTCCCCGGCACCTACAACCCCAAGGACCCCACCAGCGGCACGCGCCCCCTCGGCGTCTTTGAAAACATCTACCAGTACGGCTCCGAAGGCTTCTCCGAGCGCAACCGCATCAACGTCAATGTGGGTTACAACACCCGCATCAGCGGCTTCTGGGGCAACTACATGTTCAGCCACGCCAGCGCCGACACCGGAGGCCTCAACAGCTTCCCCTCCAACCAGTACAACCTGGGCCAGGACTGGGGCCGCGCCTCATGGGACATCCACCACCGCGTCTTTGCCGGCGGATACACGCGCCTCCCGCAGCACTTTACCTTCAACTCTTTCGTCATGTACCAGTCCAGCTCGCCCTTCAACATCACTGTCGGCGACGACCTCAACGGCGACAATCAGTTCAACGACCGCCCCGCCTTCGCAACGGACCTGACCCGCCCCAGCGTCTACAAAACCAAGTGGGGCACCTTCGACGCCGACCCCATCGCGGGCCAGAAAATCATCCCCATCAACTACGGCACCGGTCCCGGCCTCTTCTCATGGAACGCCCGCATCAACCGCCGCTTCAACTTCGGCCCGCCGCTCCCCAAGGACGAGCAGCCCCAGGCCCCGCCCGCCAAGCCCGGCAGCAAAAAGCAGCCCAAGCCGCTCCCCATCGAGCGCAAATACACGCTGGGCCTGGCCGTAATGGCACAAAACGTCCTCAACCATCCCAACTACTCCCAGCCGGTAGGCATCCTGAGCTCCAGCTACTTCGGCGAATCCACCGCCCTCAACAGCAACTTTGGCAACAGCACCCCCGGCCGCAGCATAGCCCTTGAAACCTTCTTCCGCTTCTAGGACAAGGATTCGCCGTCGGGCAGTCACGTACCTGGGTGCCCCCCGGTCCCTGTCATTTGGGGACCGGGGATACCGATACCGAGAGAGCTCTCCCCATCCCCCCAGGCATTGTCATCCTGAGCGAAGCTGAAGGACCTGCAGTTGTTCTTGTCGTTGCTTTTTCTCGACTAGCTACAAATATCGGGTGCCCCATAGCCTGCCCTGAGCTTGCCGAAGGGTCCTTGCACTTGGGGACATGGGATACCCACACCGCCAGCCCCCTGTTTTTTGTTCACTCACAAAATGGAGCGTTGTCATCCTGAGCGCAGCGCATTGGGGCTCCTCGCACGGTTTAATCCTGCGTGGGGTAGGCGGAGCGAAGGATCTGCGTTTGCCTTTTTGACCGCCACACCCCCATCTCGACCCTGACCACCGGGAGGGCTACAAAAGCCTCGTGGCGCGCAAAGCGCGCAGTGGCTGCATGCAATGCAAATAAATCCCAAATCTGTGGATAACTCTTGCGCTCAATTAACCCCATCTATGCCATACTCAAAATCACCAGCAAGAAAGCCCGGTTCTAGCGAACCGGGCTTTCTGTCTTTCCAGACCACAAAAAAGTTTTTTCGAGCTATTTTTTCTGCAAAGTAACCATTTTCCAGAAACCCATTAACCAATCAAGAAACACCAAATTCCGCCTCTAAAATGATGATTTAACGCGTATTACACAAACTCCAAGAGCACCGGGCGCATTAGAAACAAAAGGTAGGCCGGGGATTTATCCCCGGCAATCAAAGCCAAAGGAAAAGCATCGGGCTTTAGGCAGCGTCTTCCGAATGGTTTGGAAGGGTACGGGCTTCAGCCCCTGAGGCATGCTTTTGAAACTTCCCGCATCGGGCAAGCAGGAGGGGCATACTGGGACAGTAAAACTCCTTCCCCGAGCCAGAAAAAAGGAAAGAATTTTTATTTTTTGGAAAAGTAACCACTTTCCGCCAACCCATTAACTAATCAATAAACATAGACATCAACAACTAACCGCCTAAATATCAACAACATAAAACAAATCCCCCTCCCTCCCCCCAATCCTCCCGGCAAAACCGCCAAACACCCTTCCCAGCAAGAACAAGGCACAGAGCGCCCAATTCGCCGCACCCCCTGCCCCGCCATTAAAATCAAAAATGGCTCCTGCCATTGAGAGATAAAAAATGAGCGAGTTTCCCCACGCAATGCTTCGTGAAATGTATGAACAACCGGAGGCAATTCAGCGCACGCTGGATTTGTACCTTGACGGGGATAAGCTCAAGGCAGAGGCCTTTGCCGGGTTGGCCGGCTGGCTCAATCCGCGCGGCGAGGTTCTGATTGCTTCCTCCGGGTCCAGCCGCCACGCGGGGCTCTTTGCGGAGATTCTGCTGGAAGACCTCTGCGGCCTTGCCGTAGATGTGGAGTATGCCAGTGAATGGGGTACGCGTGGCACGGTGAATCCCCGCCGCCCTTCCGTGCTGGTGATTTCGCAATCGGGAGAAACCTCGGACACGCTGGCCGCGCTGCGCCTTGCGCGGGAAGCGGGCGAGCCGACGCTGGCAATTGCCAACGTGCATGGCAGCTCCATGCTGCGCGAAGCTTCGGCGGCAATGCCGCTGGCTGCGGGCAAGGAATTTGCGATTCCGGCGACCAAGAGCTTTACCTGCCAGTTGACGGCGCTCTACCTGCTGGCGCTCTATGAAGCGGAACGCCTCGGCGTGATGGACGCAGGACAGATTTCCGCAAACATTCGTACGCTGCGTGCTTTGGTAGAACAGATTGCGCGTCAGCTTGATGGATGGAGCGATGCGGCAAAGTCCCTGGCGCACAAGTATGCCGATGCAAAGACCTTCCTTTATCTAGGCCGCGGCATTCACTACGCCATTGCCCGCGAAGGCGCGCTGAAGATGAAGGAGTCAAGCTATGTGCACGCTGAAGGCTACCCGGCGGGCGAGCTGAAGCACGGCCCCAATGCGCTGGTTGGCGAGCAAACGCCGCTGGTAGCGCTGGCCACGGTAGACAAGGGGCTTGAAGACTCCGTGCTTCGCTATGAAAAGACCGTGCAACTGCTGGAAGACATGAAGAAGCAGGGCGCGCGCGTAATTGCCATCATCAACAAGGGCGATGAGACGGTGCGTGCCTTGGCGACCGATGTGA
Source organism: Occallatibacter sp. FHG110214_02 (assembly GCF_059115385.1). Taxonomy (NCBI): domain Bacteria; kingdom Pseudomonadati; phylum Acidobacteriota; class Terriglobia; order Terriglobales; family Acidobacteriaceae; genus Occallatibacter; species Occallatibacter sp. FHG110214_02. Next base: position 59,535 of record NZ_JBZYWK010000015.1, read on the forward strand.
TTGAAGTTGAGCCGACGAATGAATATCTGCTTCCGATTGAGGAAGTGGTGCCGTTCCAGTTATTCAGCTACTACATGGCGCTGGAGCATGGCGTGGACGTGGATAAGCCGCGCAATCTCTCCAAGGCCGTCATCGAAGTCTAGGCGTTTAGAGCTGGAGCCGGACTTTTACCCGTGTAAGCGCAGTGGAGACAGCAAGTATCAGCAAGGTGAAGATTACCGACCTTGCGACACCGGGCGTGCCCGCGTTCCAATGCGTGTCGAGGTAAGTTATTCCGGCCGCGCTCAGCACGAAATACCAGAGATCGGGCAGCAGGTACGTCAGCAGGGTGTTTTCACCGGCTGAGCGTACCGGAGCTGCCCAGCTCTGCCAGCGCTTTACGTCGCAGAGCCAATAGAGAAGCATAAAGAGCAGGACTGCGGCTCCGACGCAATAGAGTGACCACGTAGGCGTAGCGCGGATCTTCGAGATGCCCAACGGAGTGAGCAGGTATCCTGCCGCAAATGCCAGTGCCGCAAACCCAAGCGCCAGCCAGGTTGCTGCCTTGCGTGGCGCAGAGGCGCGGTCCGCGGAAAGAAACAAGGAAGACACCACGATACCCGCCATCATGATGCTGCACATAGCGCCGTTGTTATAAGGCCATATCAGGATTGGAAGCCTGTTGGGGAAATTGAGCCAGTGGGCGCTCGAAAAGGCGTTAAAAGCGACGAGAAGCGCGAACCACGCAGCAGGCGCCCACCTCCAGCGTCGCGTTGGAATGTATAGGACAGAGACGCCGAGATAACTGCATCCAATCAGCCCAAGAATCTCCGGGTAGGAAAAGTCTATCCACGCAGTCTGGCCGTCGTGTGCTACTCGCCGATAGATAGCAAACAGAATGACGACACCCACCAAGCCTGCAATCTTCAGAATGCGGCCAATACGTTGGGAACGGTCCGACTTCCCGTAGACGCCGAGGTAGAGAGAGGCGCAGAGTAGCCCGAGGATTCCCCACGCGCTGCCGCTGATGCCCATCTGTGTTGCTTTTTCCGCGTTAGCGATGATGAGTCCCAGCACGACGAGCGCAATAGCTCGCGTGAGAATGTGCCACCATAGCGCGGCTTGCGAAGGAGTGCGCCGGAGCCGTTGCGCCACTGACAGCGGCAGGGATAGTCCTACGGCAAAAAGAAAGAAGGGGAAGACCATGTCCACATAGGTCATCTCGTCCAGCCGTGCGGGAGCATGCTCAGTCCACCATGGCATGCCGTGCACGCTTGCAAGGTCATTAACAAAAATCATGACCGCCATAGTGATGCCGCGGAAGATGTCGATGGAGAGAATGCGCCTGCCAGCCGACGCCGTAGCCGTTTCTGGAACCTGGAGTGGGAAGCCGGGCGCGGGAACTTCTACGGTAGTCATCGGGACTCTTCCTCCACATATGCGGGTCAGTACAGAACATTGCTCAAGAAGTGAGTACTGTAACTATAACCGCACGCTTATCTTCCGGTGTATCGGAAAAATGTAGAGGTATAACGAGCGCGGGGATGGCGCCTTACACAGGCGCCATCCCCGCGTGTGCTGAAAGCTACTTCAGGATTTCCGTCAGGGGTTGCTGCTCGGCGTCCGGTAATTCAATGCCGAGAATTTTTGCGATTGTTGGCGCAACGCGCAGGTTTGCAATGGAGCCAAGGTGCACGCCTTCACGAATGTGGACGCCTGAAGCAACAAACAGCGCCTGCATGTCAGAGTCCGTATTCAGATAGCCATGCTGGCCTCTTGCCGGGTGCTCGGTTATCAACGCATCGGAAGCTTCATCAGTGAAAGCGTAGTCTTTTGCGGCTGCAAGATAAAGCTGCGGAGCCTGGTCGGTCTCCTGCTCGGAGGGAATACCGATTGCACGCGCTTCTTCATTGGTATAGACATGCGCTACGCCGGGCAGAGTCGCGAAATACGCTTTGAGTTTAGGCACCAGCGCTGCACGTTGTTTGGCATCGCGGATGAAGACTTGCGCGGCTCCGCCTTCGGCCTTGATCAACACAGGGCTCGCGTAGTGGTCGCCGTCTTTGCGCAGCAGTCCTTGATTTATCAGGCCCACATTGAGATGGATGCTGTGAGTGTAGCTCGCAAAGCCGTGGTCGGAGACGATGAAGAAGGTTGTGCGATTGAGCGCGCCTGCTTTGCGCACGGCTTCGACAACTTGCGCGATGCGGGTATCGGCGTACGCGTAGGCAGCATAGGCAGCCGAAGTCATGGGAGCATATTCATGCTGCAGCGTGTCCGTCTCCAGCAGGTGCAGCAACAACAGGTCGGGCGTGTGGCGCGCGATGATGTCCACAGCGGCGTCTGTCCATACTTCATCGCGCCAGGCGGGGCTGCTGCCACGGCCAAAGTGCTCAAGCTGGTCCTGTGTCAGGATGCCTTGCGTGACTAGCTCCTGCGCGATGGGGCTGGCGGGATCGGGCTTTTCGCCGAACTGCCATGCAACGCCTTTGGCGCCGTAGATGGCAACCCAGTCCACTTGCCCTGTGGTCAGTCCTTTTTCTGCGGCTGCTTCATAGAGCGTGCGTGCATGTACGAGCTTGTCTTTATCTACCCACGGCTCAATTTCAGGCTCGCCGCCGTTCGCGGGGAATTCAATCAAGCCGTTGGCCATGACGTGATGCTTGCTGGCGTTCACACCTGTAACGAGAGCTGTGTGATTGGGCCATGTGACGGTTGGATTGATGGGACGCATAGCGTCGGCAACCGCGCCATGCGCGGCCAAGGAACGCAGCGTTGGCATGGGGAGCAGCGGGTCTTGCAATGCACGGGCGGGGAAACCGTCGAGACTGATGACGACTACGAGGGGCTTTGAATCTGGAGTACTCAGAGTTTTTTGCGCCGAGATAGTGGTGCGCAAGGCCAGCCCTGCAACAAGAAGGAAAAATATCTTTTTCAACTCGGTCCGTTTCCGCGGCTTGGACTTCAACCGCTATGAGATACGAAGAGGGAGCCGCCGGAGCGGCTCCCGATGATGCGCTTTTGTTTTAGAACTGCAGCTTGAGGCCGAACTGCACCTGGCGCGGCGTATTGGATTGCGAAGTGATTCTGCCGAAGCCGGAATCGGTCACTCCAGTATCCGGGTTGCCGAACTGCACGTGGTTGAAGGCGTTGAATGCCTCGGCGCGGAACTGCACGTCGAGCCGTTCGATGGGCTTGAACTCCTTGAACAACGAGAGGTCTGTGCTCTTGAGGCCGGGGCCACGCAGGTTCTGGTAGTAGGCCGGTCCGTTGCCCAGGTGATAGGGCTGGGGCTGGCTGAAGTTTGCCGTGTTGAAGTACTTATTCAGACGGTTGTGAATGTCGCCGCGCAGCGTGGCGTTTTGCCCATTGGTATCGGCATAGAGCGTCTGCACGTTGAAGCTGGAGAGGTTGTTACTGGCAGAGATTTGCAGCGGCGTTCCGCCCTGAAGGGTGGTGATGCCGTTAAACTGCCATCCACCGATGATGGAGTTTTCAATGTTGTTGATGTGGCTGCCGAACATGCGGCCATGACCGAAGGGCAGGTCATAGATGTAGCTGACGATGAAGCGCTGATGCAGGTCATACGAAGTGATAGCGTAGTCGCGCATCGGGTTAAAGCTGTCCTGGTGGTTGGTTCCGTTGTCGAAGTTCTTGCCCCAGGTATAGGAACCTTCAAGCTGGAGACCCTGCGAGAAGCGCTTGCTCATGCGTACCTGCAGTGCATCGTATTGGTTGTTACCGCCGGCAAGGAACAGCGGCAGCATGCTGGTGTATTGCGAATACTTTTTGAGCAACTGGGCTGCTGTTACCGTCTGCCCGCTCTCTGCGGTCCCGGCTGTCGCTGGAATTACGCCATAGAAGGGGTTTGCGACGGCGCTTTCAAGCTGCGCGCCTTCGGCAAGAATCTCTCCAGCGGGAACCTGGTTGAAGTCGATACCGCCTTCGCGGCTCTGCTGCTGCTTGCGTCCGCGGTTGCCCACGTAAGCAATGTCCAGGGTCGTCTGGTGCGGAAGAGCCTGCTGAACATCGAGGCTGTACTGCACCACATACGGCGTGGGAGTGTTTTGCAGAACACCTTCAATCTGACCGCCGATACCCGTCAGAAGGCCATTGGCCGCGCCCGGAGGAGGCAGGAAGCCCGCCGGGAAGGGATTGCTGAGCAAGCTGCCTGTGTTGGGGTGGATGCCGTCGTTGTTTTCTGAGGCGGTCCAGTTGTTCTGCACGCGGAAGCCGTAGGGGCCAACGGTTCCGGCAGCGGCTTGCGCGGAGGGACCGTAAACGATGCCCGCGCCGCCGTGCACCACGGTGTTTTTCTGCGCCTGCCAGGAGAAGCCGAAGCGCGGCGCGAAGTTGTTGGCGTCGGTGTTGTATTGGTAGCGGCTGTGGCCGTTGACTCCGACGAAAACCAGTCCGCCGGTGAGGCCCGGGACCTGCGCAGCCAGAGGCGAATCGATGGTCGGGTTGAAGTAGTTCATGCGGTTATAGCGGTCGGTGCGCGGCGTATCGATGTCATAGCGCAAACCGAGGTTCAGCGTAAGGCGAGGCAGAATGCGCCAGTCATCCTGGAAGTAGCCGGCAAGATAGTAGCTCTGCGAGGCATCGTCCTTGTACTCCTGAATCATGTCGCCAGTGCCGAGACCTAGCAGCATGGAGGCTACGCCGTTGCCGGTGGTGGCAGAGGCAGCATTGGGAATCTGCGTCCAACTGGTGCCGAAGCTGAAGTTGCCGGAGCTGTCGGCGCTTTCATGGTCGTTGACTCGAATCATGCGGCCATCAAAGCCGAACTTAAAGGTGTGCTGGCCGTGCTGCCATGTCAGCGACGAGAGCAGGCTGTAGGTCATGAAGGCGTTGTGGCGGTTGCCGTTGTTGCCGAGGCCGGTATAGGCCTGCGGTGAGAAGACCGGGAAGAGCTGGGTGACACCGAATTGATTGATGTCCGCAGGCAGGCCGAGCGTTGTGGCGTCAAAGCCAAGGCTGGTGTTCAGGTAGTCATAGAGCGTACGCGAGAAGCCAAGGCGAACGTCGAAGATCATGTTCGACTTGGGGAAGAGCGTGTAGGCTGCCGTTACGCCGCGCGAATAGTCGTCGCCGTCAATCAAGCCTTCCGCTACGGCGGACTGGCCGGGCCACAAGGGCTGCGGGTCCGACTGGTAGACGCGGTTGGAGTAGCGGACAAAGAGCTTCTGCTTCTCGCTGAGGGTATGGTCCACGCGTACGTCCCACGCGGTGGTGGCCGTGGGGCTACCGCCGTTGGCAAAGTAGTTGTTTACCTGCGGATTGCCTGCGACGTTCGGCTCGGGATAGTAGCTGAGCGCCTTGAGCGCAACCGGGTCGAGGTACTGCTTGGGAATCACGTTGCCAGGGAAGGGGTCACGCGTGTACTGCTGGCAGGGATTCTGGTCGGCAACGGCGCAGCGTGTGCTGAAGGGGTTGTAGATTGTCTGGCCGCTCTGCGAAAAGTCGCCTGTGCGCTCGGCATCGGTAGGCACGGTATTAGTGATTTCCGTGGACTGGTTGGAGCGCAGCAGCTCGGTTGAAACCATGAAGAAGGTGCGGTTTTTGTAGATGGGGCCGCTGAGGTAGCCGCCGTACTGGTTACGATGGAAGAGCGGCAGCGGCGTGTTGTGCAGGTTGGAGAAGTAGCTGTTGGAGTCAAACGCCGAGTTGCGAATGAACTCAAAAACCGAGCCATGGAACTGGTTGGCGCCGGACTTGAAAACGACGTTGATGATGCCGTCGAGTGTGCGGCCATATTCGGCGGGGAAGTTCTGCGCGAGCACGTGGAACTCGCCAATAGCATCAATGGATGGGAAGATGCCAATGCCGGCATTGCCGTTTACCGTGGGGAAGCCGGCGGGGGTGCCGTCTACGAGAGTGTCGTGGTAACCGGAGCGGCCGCCGTTGAGCGAGAAGCCGTTCGAGTTGTAGTCGTCACCCGTGGAACCGGAGTAGCTGGGGATGAGCTCAAGGAGCGCGTAGGGGTTGCGGGTGTTCAGGGGGAGGTCGCGCAGGGACTGGCCATTGACTTCGTCGCTGAGCTGCGCGGAGGTGGTGTCGATTCCGGAGACGTCCGCGTTGACTTCGACGGTCTGGCTTACCTGGCCAACTTCGAGGGCTACATCCTGGGTGGCGTTCTGGTTCAGATCCAGCCGGATTCCTTTCTGGTCGTAGCCGCGGAACCCATCGGCTTCCACATGCAGGGAGTAGACACCCGGCTGAAGATCAAGCACGGTGTACTCGCCCTTGCTGTTGGTCTTTTGGACGGTGTGGGCATTGGTGGCGGTGTTTGTGGCGGTCACGGTTGCATTTGCAATTACCTGTCCGCTGGCGTCGTGCACAACACCGACCAGGCTTGCGCTGGTGGACTGGGCCTGCACCCGGACTCCGGCCAGTATGGTCAACAATCCGGCTAACAATGCAAGTCTGAAGACGGCAAAATGACGCCGTCCGTTTCCTATCCTTAGGCTTCGCATTCCATAGTTCCTTTCGTCACCTGGTTAAAAAAGACGCACCCCGGAGAGGCCTGCGTGAGTGCGCGGAGAAATACATGAAGGCAATGGGAGGAGGCTTAACGTCGGTTTTGCCGTCCCATCGGTGACGCTAACGAAGCGGTGGGAGGTGAGCGCAGTGAATTCTCGGTGATTTACCCATCGGCAACACTAGTAGCAATCAAATCAATGGTTTGCCGGACTGATTAGTGGAAAGCTCCGCGGGGTGAAACGGACGTGATTCATCGATTTGTAACGGAAATCAGGTTAAATCGGAGGTAACAACGATGGAGAGACTGAATGGAGGAGACAGCCCCGACGGCTGTACGGCAAGGTGCTGCAGGAAGCGCAGAATCGGACCATGCGCATGACCCGCGCTGGCTCCTGGTGGAGAGAATTCTTGCTACGCCGGACTTTGAGCGCTCTCCCCGTCTGTCGGATTTTCTGCGCCACATCTGCGAACTGACGCTTGCGGGACGCGAGAGCGAAATCAGTGAGCAGTATCTGGGAGAGACGCTCTTCGGGCGGCCTTCCGAGTACGACTCCAGCGCGGATACCATTGTGCGATCCCATGCGTTGCGGTTACGGCGGCGGCTGGAACAATACTTTCAGCGTGCGGGGAAAGCTGAACCGCTGCGGCTAGTAATTCCGCGCGGCGGCTATGTGCCGATTTTTTCGCCCGCGTCGGAGATGACCACGGTCTCTGAGTTGGAGCCGGTGTCACCGGTTGCGTCGCTGGCTGGAGTACAGGCGACTATCGGTGCTTCGCCGTCTACGGCTGTGCCGACGACGACTGCCGTAGGGCAAACAGATGACGCATCGGAATCGCGACGGATAATCAGCGTTTACCGCGTGGTGCTGACGGCTTGCCTGGTTATCTGCCTGGTGCTTATAGCGCTGGCGGGATATTTGTGGCATTCGCTTCGCGCGGTGCAGGTGCAGGAGCATGTCCGGGAGCGCAACCATCTTCTGTGGAGCAGGCTTTTCAATGCGGACGAGCCAACCCATATTGTGCTGGGCGATTCAGGGCTTGTGCTTTTTCATGCCACAGCGCGGCGTTATGTGAGCTTGCAGGATTACGTGAATAACGACCTGAGCAAGCAGATGCCGTATGTTCAGCATGCGGACCCGGACTTTGCGCGGTTTCTGGCCGGGCGGCGCTATACCTCGGTTGTTGACGCTACGTCTGTCGCGTGGCTGGTGCGGTTGCCTGAGGCGCGGCCCGACCGCACGCTGGTGAACTTCAGCCGTGACATGAGGCTGGATGATTTCAAGAACGGCAACATTATTATGATTGGTGCACAGGAGGCGAATCCCTGGGTGGAGCTGTTCGAGCACTCCATGGATTTTGCTTTCTCCATTGATACGCCGGATCATCACTCAGTGTTTCTTAACCGGCATCCGTTGCCGGGGGAATCTGCAGTCTATAGCCCCCAGGCGAATGGGCCGGACCAGCTTTATGCCGTGATTGCCTTTCTGCCTAATCTGAATGCCAATGGCAATGTGCTGCTACTGGAAGGGATTTCCATGGCAGCGACGGAGTCTGCCGTGGACCTGGTGATGGACGACCAGCGACTGCTGCCTCTGTTGCAGAAGATGCGGCGTCCGGATGGGACGCTGCCCCATTTTGAGATGCTGATTTCGACAAATGTTGTGAAAGACAACCCTGCTCCCTCACAGGTTGTAGCTCTGCACGTTCATCCCTAGTCCATTTGAGATTAGCGTGCAGGTTTCTACTTGTCGTCGAATGAGGGCGGCTCATTGCCTTCTCCTGCGCCCCAGCTCTTAACTGGCGTCTTCGATAGCTGGAAGTCAAGCCTACCGCCTTTGAGTGCGAAGGACTCGGGTAGCCAGGTTTTTGATTGCGGCTTGCCATCGACTTTCATGCTGGAGATATACGGCGCGTCGGGTGCGGCACCGGAGGCATGGATGACTATGTCGCCCGCGGCGCGATGGACCACTATCTTTTCAAAGAGCGGGCTGCCTAAGACAAGCTCGGCACGCCCTGGAATTTCCGGATAGAAGCCCATGGATGCGAAGACTGCCCATGAACTCATTTCTCCGAGGTCGTCGTTGCCGGGAATTCCGGCAGGCGTGTTTGTCCAGATGCCGTTGAGCACCTGACGCACAAGCTGCTGCGTCTTCCATGGCTGCGCGGCAAAGTCGTAGAGCCAAGGCGTTTCGATGGACGGCTCGTTATCAAGCTCCGCATGCAGCGGACCTGACTTGGTTACAGCGGGTTTGCCTGCGGCATCGTAGAAGAATGCGTCGAGACGCGCGGTGGCTTTTTCGCGGCCTCCCATGGCTTCAAAGAGTCCGTGGACGTTGAACGGAACCATCCAGACGTACTGCGCCGCAGAGCCTTCTACAAATCCGTCTTCGGTTGCGGGCGTGAAGGCGTGCGGGGTTTTATCATGGTCGTCTTTGACCAGTGCCCAGCTTCCATCGGCGTTGCGATTTTGGAAGTAGCCGCCTTCGGGAGCAGCGTTGGGGTTCCAGATGTTTCTCCAGTACTGTGCTCGCGAGAGGAACCTGCGGCTGGTTGCTTCCTCGCCTAGCCGCGCTGCCAGTGATGAGATTCCGAATTCTGCGGCTACGTCTTCAAGCGTGTCGGCGGATGGCCCCCAGCTCGGAGCCTCCGCCGGAATGTAGTGCAGCTTGAGCCACTGGTCGAGGCCGGGGCGCTGGCCGCCGCATTCTACCGGGCAGCCATCGTGTTTCAAGTCATTGGCGGTGGGTACATCGGCTGCGTGCACCAACATGGCGAGTGCTTTTTTCGCATCGAAGGAGCGGCCGCCGAAGGCCCATATGTCGGCGACTGCGGCTGCGGCCGGGTCGCCATTCATGACGTGGGTTGCACCGCTGTTGTGCGTCCAGCGGTCCCATGCGCCGTTGTTCTGCTCTGCCTGATTCAACAGGCTCTGTGCGATGTCGCTTCCTGCCTGCGGGTCCAGCCACGTTACTAATTGCAATTGCGAACGGTATACGTCCCATCCGGAGAAGTTGGCATACTGAGCTTGCTGCGAGCCCGCGATGCGGTGGACATTTCCATCCATGCCGCGATATTCGCCATTCACATCGCTGTAGATGTTGGGTGTCATCAGGGAGTGGTAGAGCGCTGTTGTGAATACCGTACGCTCGTCGGCTGTTCCGCCTTCAATCTCAACCTGGTCAAGACGCTTACGCCAGGCATCTTCGGTTCGTTTGCGCAGTGCATCAAAGGTTGTTCCAGCAGGGTTCTCCGCAGCGAGATTTTTACGCGCGTTTTCTTCGCTTACATACGAAATACCGATACGCACATGCACTTCGCGTGCTTGTGCGGGGTCGAAGCTCAGCCATACGCCGGAGCCGTGTCCCTTCTCGGGAAATCCATTTGGGCCATAGCCAGTTCCGCCATTGGCTTCCGTTGCTCCGGGAGTTACCTTGGCATCCTGCCACGCGCCAGTGGCAGTGAAGGGCTGGTCGAACTCCGCTACGAAGTAGACTGTGTAGTAGCTGCGGCGGTCGATCTTGTTGATGTATCCGCAGAAGTTTCCGCTGGTTACGGAACCGCTTACTGCGTGATGTTCGGCATCAATGCGCACATGCGCGTCTTCCGAGCCTACTTCCGAGTCGGATGCGCGCACCAGTAGATTTGCCGGGGAGTTTTCTGGATAGCGGAAGACTGCGGAGCCTGTGTGTACGGATGCGGTGAGGTCAACGCCAACTCCGTTGTCCAGCGCGACGTGATAATGCGCCGGATGCGCTTCTTCCTTTGCGTGGGTAAAGCCAGAGGCATAGGCGTTGCGGAAGTCCGTGGAAGGCGACTCCGTGATTGCTTCGGTTACGGGCATGAACGGCACATCGCCCGAGCCGCCGGCACATCCCCATCCCTCCACATTCGTCAGGCTGAATCCGCGCAGCTTGGTTGCGCGATATTCGTATCCGCCCGGCGCGGCAATCGGCCTCCTGCTACCAGTCAATGGGCTTGCCTCGGGGCTAAACTGCACCATTCCGAAAGGCGCTACTGCACCGGGGAATACGTTGCCGCCGTTCGTTGTGCCAATCATCGGATTGACCTGCGCAAGCACATCTTGCTGCGCGCCTGCGCCTGTGGCTGTGAGAGACACGGAAAGAAGGGCACTGACGAGGGATGTGCTCAACGCAAAATATCGCATATTCGGAAATTGTCCTTGTTATTTGCCTGCAGGGTTATTGACCTGCGGGCAATGAAGAATCAGGCTGGGCAACTGTAGCCGCTGTACCCTGCCTGATTCTTTTCTTATCCACTATATTGCCGCACACAGGTTGTGCGCTCTCAAGCATTGAAAAATGCAGCTACCATCCCACGGCTACGAGCAATGTGGACGGGCTGTTGCATGAGACATCGCTGGAGTATCCGCCGGCATCGTCATATGGGAAGGCGTACTGCTGGCCGTTGATGGCGATGGAGTGCATGAACTTTGCGTAGTGGTCGGTGGGGTCAGTTTGGTAGAAGGCGCTGGGATTGCTCCACATGGCCTGCGAGATGAGCGTTCCATCGGGGTTGAATGTCCCGGGGCCTGCGGTGTGCCGATAGATGGCTGCGGAGAGGTTAGGGTAATCCGTGAGGCCGGAACCGTTGGGGCCAGCCATGGGGATGGTCAGATTGTTAGATGACCAGATTTGCGCAATGTAGTTAGAGTAGTAGTCCTGATAAGAGCCGCCGGCGTTGAAGCCGCCTCCTCCGGGTTCGAGGATTCGATAGGGAGCTGTGGCTGTGGCTTCCTGCTGGAACTCCGATGGAACCGCATCGAGGTAACGCTGGAAGGTGGTGGCCCGATTCTCCGCGAAGGCTGCAGCGTTTTCTCCAACGGCGATGTTGGTTCCGTCACCGCAGGTTAGCTGAAATGCCAATTTGACGGCGAAGGCATCGACGCGGGTTGTGTCTCCGTTGAAGAAGTAAACGCCGGGAGTTGCGGTGGTTCCGATGGTGTACTCGATGAAGTCGTAGTAGTCTGTGCTGCCCTGGCCGGGGTTGCCGAGATAGAAGTACATGCGCCCGGAGGCGTTGGCCGGCATACTGAAGGTTGGCTGGGCGGCGATGGTGCTGGTGGTTGTGACTCCGTTGATGGTTGCGCTCCAGGTGATCTGATCGTCAGTATATTTTCCGTTGGTGCGGTTCAAGAATTTGAATACCATGACGTCTCCCGCGGCTGTGGGCGGCATGTTGCTTGCATCCCAGAAGGGCGGATTGGAGCCGAGAGTAGGAGTGGCGCTGCTTACGGGGCCGAGGGGCGTGGATGCTCCGGATGGGCCACTGGCTTGGACCTTGTAATAGTAGGTTGTAGCGGCTGTGGCGAGTACATCCTGGAACCAGTTGGACTTGGTGGTTCCGATTTCATTGCTGCCGGATGGTGTGAAGGTTGGCGCGGTGCTGCGGTATATCTGATAGGTTATCGGCGCGGGATTTAAGCTGGCCGGCCAGCTTAAATCGATTTCGTTGGCGGAAACGGTTGTGGCGGTGAGAGTGGTTTCAGGCGTTAATGTGGTTGCATTTGCCGATGATGAGATTGCGGTGGATGGACCGTCCTCGTCTACTGCCTGCACGGCGTAGTAGTAGGTTGTGGATGGTGGCAGGCTGTTGTTCACAAAGCTGGTGCCTGTTAGGCCAACCGCTATTTCGTTGTTAGCCGATGGCACGAAGTTGCTGCTGGTGCCAGCGTAGAGGTTGTAGGTGATGTTGGCGCAGTTTGTGGGTGCGGCAATGGGCGTCCAGCTTAAGCCGATGGTGCTGGAAGAGGACGCTGTTGCTTCCAGGCCTGTGGGCGCGGATGGAGGAATGGCGGCACAGGTGCCTGCAGCGTGTGTCTCTGCGCTTGCCTGGGCTGAGGCTGGCGATGTTCCGGCGCTGTCTGCTGCCTGCACTAGGTAGTAGTAGGTTGTGGCGGCGGTGAGGCCTGTGTCGGAGTATGCCGTGTTGGTTAAGCCCCTCGCAACTAAGTTTGCCGCAGATGGCGTGAAACCGCTGGTTGCGCTGCGATAGACGTTATATGTGATGGCGCAGTTGGGCGGAGGGGCGACGGCGGCCCAGTTCAGGTTGATGATGCTCGGAGATGAGGCTGCGGCAGTGAGTCCGGTTGGCGCGGCTGCGGGAGCGACGGAGCACCCGCTGGGAACGCCGCGTATCTCGATGCCGCTGGATTTGGGCTGGTCTGCGGTGCCGTTGGTGTAGGCAATTACGATTTGCCCGCTGCTGTTGGCCGTGGCCGGGAACTGCTCTACCAGTGCGGTGTTTGCGCCGGCTTTGGCGAAGATGTCGAAGTCGCTGAGCACGGTGGCTCCGTTGATGGCCACGCTGAAGACACGCTTGCCTGCGGCAGTGAAGTAGGTTTCGGCGAAGTGAAGCAGGACGGTGTACTGGGCTCCGGCGGCGAGGCCGGGAACTGTATAGGTGAAGGATCCGTTGCGTTCTGACTGATAAACAGCGGCGGGCGCGGCGTTGGCGATGCCTGTTGTGTTGATCGCGTTGGTGTTGGCGGATACACCTCCGCCGGTAACGTACTCGTCCGCGGCAAAGGATGTGTCGCCGCCGCTTGTGTTGCTGACTGCGGGGCCGCCGGAGTTGATGGCGACGATTTCTGTGGCGGTGGGGGTTGCGCTAAGCGTTGTTGCGGATGCCTGGGTAGATGGTGCGGAAGAACCAGCGGCGTCTACGGCTTCCACCACGTAGTAATAAGTGGTGGATGCAGCCAGGCCTGTGTCTGCAAAGGATGTTGCGGTGATGCCGCTAGCGATCTGGTTGCTGGACGAGGGAGTGAAGCCGGAGGATGTGCTGCGATAGACGCTGTATGTAATGGTGCAGGAGGAGCCTGCAGTGCTGGCGTTCCAGCTTATGCTGACCTGGCTGGTTGAAGAAGCCGATGCGACAACGGAGCCGGGGGTAGATGGAGCTGTAGTGCAACTCGCTGGAGGAGTGGTGCTGGTTACGGTCAATATTGCAGCGTTGCTTGTTACGGAGCCGTCGCTGTTGCTGACAATTACTTTGTAGCTGGCGTTGTTGTCTGAGGAAGTGGTGGCTGGGGTTGTGTAGCTTGCGGCGGAAGCACCGGAAATAGCCGCGCCGTTTTTCGACCACTGGTAGGTTAATGGCGCGGTTCCGCTGGCGACGACGCTGAAGGTTGCGGTTTGTCCGGCTGTGACTGTCTGACTGGCTGGCTGCGTGGCGATGGTGGGCGCTGTTGTGGGTTGAGGCTTAGAGGGCGGTGGGTTGCTGGTGGAACCGCCGCAGCCTGTAAGAACAGCGATGCAGGTGAGGGTTGCAAGTATGGATGCGTGCTGCAGTTTGCGGCGGTTCTTTTTGCCGAGGAACCATAATGCGCCTGCCAATGTTGCGTCCGGCATCCATGGAAGACGTTGCGAGGCTGGAGCAGGTGACGCGGACGCAGTGCTTGCTGGCTGCACCGTTAGCGAGAAGGTTGCGGAATGGCTTAGCGAGCCGGATATTGCTGTTACTGTGACTGTCGAGGTTACCGGCTGTGGTGGGGATGGCTTGGTGGGTGAGCCCGATGTTGCACCGCCGCAGCCGGAGAGCACGGCAAGGCCAGCAGCGAGCACAATCAATAGCAGCGATGAGATGTTGCGCAGTTTACGCCTGTTTATGAAGAACAGTGCGATAGCCAGCAGCGAACTGGGGAGCCACGGCATTGTTTTGTTGCGGAGTTCAGCGGAGCCTGCTGCTGTACTGATGGTCAACGTGGAAACGATGTTGCCGGATGCGTTTGCCGTGGCGGGGGAAAAGCTGCACGCTGCGCCGGTGGGAAGACCCGCACATGTGAATGCGATGGGAGAGGATGTGGGGAAACCATTTTGCGGCGTCATTGTGAGGGTCTCTGTGCCGCTGTTACCAGCGGTTACTGTAAGGGATGCTGCGGAGACGGCCAGCGTGAAGTCTGCCGGGGGCGTGGTTCCGCCGCCTGTCACGGTGAGCGTAGCGGAGGAGCTTGTGACAGATCCGTATGCGTTGGTGACGGTAACGCTGAAGGTTGCGCCGTTATCTGCGGATGTTGTTGCGGGCGTGGTGTAGGCGGCGGATGTTGCCCCGGTAATACTTGCGCCGTTTTTCGACCACTGATAGGTCAGGGTTCCCGTACCGCTGGCGGCGACGCTGAAGGTTGCGGTTTTTCCGGCGGCGACTATCTGGCTGGTTGGCTGCGTGGTGATGGTTGGCGCGGTGCCGGTTTGTGCGGCTCCGGTAACGCAGAGCGTTGCGCCGGGATAGTTGTTCGTGACCTGATATGTGTTGGTGCCGTCAAAGCTCACGATGGCGCTCTTTGTAACATCGTCCGGGTCTACGGTTGAGGTCCACGTAGTCCACGTTCCGGGGAAGGCACAGGTGGCGTTATTTACGCCGCTGATGTTCAGTGCTTCTGGCTTTGTGGGCAGGCGCATGCTGATGCTGGAGCAATAGGCTTGTGCGTCTACTCCTGTAAACTGCGAGCCAGGATCGGAATCGGTTTTAATGGTGCGGGTCCATGTGAGGCCACTCTGGTTGTCGGTTACGAGAGAGGCGTTGGCTGCGTTGACGGTGTAGCGCTCGGTTGCGCCGCCGCATTGCGCTACGTTGTAGACCTGGAACTCGTAAATGGAATAACCGTACTGCCCGACGCGCTGGGTGCCGTTCATGCGGATATAGCGCGCGCTTACGGTTGGGAAGGTATCCGTTTCTGTTCCACCCGTGCCCGCTTTGTTGGTGTAAGCAACATTCCACGTTGGATTCGTTGCCGGGTCTGCATTGGTATAGAGAATCTGGTACTGCGTGGCATAGGCATTTTCCCAGTTGATGATGACCGTGTTGAAGGCTTGCACAGAGCCGAGGTCTACCTGCAGCCATGAGGGATCGACGCCAGTGACTGGCGGCGTTGGCGGCGCATTGGCGGTTGCCGATCCCCAACGCGTGGTGAGGCTTCCATCGACGGCGTTTTCCGCGCCCAGGCATCCTGTGCCGGTGTAGGGCGGGGTTGTGGTTACGTCGTTGCAGGCGTTTTGCGTGCTGCTGGAGGTTGCTGTTTTGTCCAGCGCTAGATTAACTCCCGGAGGCGCCAGCGTGATTTGCGCAGCGTTGCTGGTGACAGGCGCATTGGCAGCATTGTTCACCGTTACCGTGTATGCGCCGACATTAGCAGAACTAACGGCAGGAATGGAGTAGGTGAGGGTGTTGGACAGTTGCGTGCCGCCGGTGAGGATGGTGGCGGTTCCACCTTGCGGAGTAAATTGCCACTGATAGGTGTATGGTGCGGAGCCGGCGACAACGGCGGTGAACTGAACTGGCTCGTTGACGGGAACGATGCTGCTGGCGGGCTGCGTGGTAATGGATACCGCAACAGGCGCGTTGACGGGAACGACTGCCGTTGAAGACTGCAACTGGCCGAGCGGGTTAGTGATGATGACGTAGAAGCTGGCGCTTCCGGCGGCTGTGAATACTGGCGTGGTGTAGGAAGATTGATTTGCACCGGGGATTGCGCCGGAGCCAACCTGGTACCACTGGTAGGTGAGCGCAGGCGAGCCTGTTGCGGCAACTGTAAGTGTTGCGAACTGCCCAACAACCACAGACTGCGATGCAGGCTGCGTGGTGATGGCAACATTTGCAGGGGCATCTACGGTTAGCGTGACGGGGTTGGATGTTACGCTGCCGAAACTGCTGGAGATGGCCACGGTGAAAGTTTCGCCGTTGTCGGCGGTGGTTGTTTTTGGCGTGGTGTAGGCGCCGCCGGTAGCTCCTGCGATGGCGGAACCGTTCTGATACCACTGATACGAGAGTGTGCCTGAGCCGGATGCTGTGACGCTGAAGGTTGCGGTGTACCCAGAGGTGGTTGCCGTGTCTACGGGTGGAACAAGAATTACAGGCGGCTGCGTTTGCGAAAGAGCAGGCACAGCAACGGAAGTCAGCGTGACACTGCCGCTCGTCAATCCCGGCGCGCTTGCGGTTACGGTTACTGTGCCGGGAGTAAAGGTGCTGCGCAGGGCTATCTTTTGCAGGCCGCCTTCAAAGTTCAGTTCGGGGTCTCCGGGAGAATGGAAGAAGGCATAGGGCACGCCGCCGATTACGCTACTGTTTGCTTGAGAAAATGCGTCCTGATAGTAAGTTGTCCATGATGGGTCAGCAACGAGTTGCTGCGTGCCTCCCATATATGTGGCGGGGCCGGTCACTTTGAATGTGACGTTATCAGCGGCGGTGGGGACGAGATTGCCGTTCGCATCTTCTACCTGGGCGGCAACAAAAGCGGCATCGGAGCCGTTGGCTGTCCACTGGAAGCTGGATCCGTCGGGCTTCGCCACTTCAGGAACGACACTGAGCACAATTTTGTTTTCGGCACCGGCGGTTGTGCGTGTGTCGGTTGCGCCGGCGACTACGTTGCCGCTTTCATCGAGACATTCCGCGGTGACTGTGCCTGAGACCCAGTTGACCATCCAGTGAACCTGGCCGGGCATTACGGTGGTGTCCTGATTAAGGTTTGTATTGGAGCTGATATTCCATGGATTCGGCGCCTGGTCTGGAAGCAGCGCGCCTGTGACTGGGTCCTTGGGAACACCGTTAATGAGCAGGCGCACGGATGGACAGTTGCTGAATGCGTTTTCCTGCAGCGGGGTTCCCTGCGTGTATTCGTAGGCGCGGTTCCAGTGGTGTGCGAGATGCACTACGGGCTTGATGGAGTATGGCGTCCAGTTGGCTTGATAGATGTAATAGAGAAGACGCGGGAATCGGTTGGCGTCCACGGAGGAATATCCGAGCGAACGGACGAGGTGTTGCATGGCAGGCTTATCCTGATACTCCGCCCAGAGGCTGTCTTCACCGGGGGACTCAGCAAAATACCATTGCGCCATGCCAAAGGCGTTGGCCTCCCTGCCCTTGCGCCAGTCATCGAGATAAGGTGCGGCAAAGGCTAGCTCGTAGTCCCATGCAAGGCCGCGGCCTGTGCCCATGTTGTCCCAATACTCGGCTCCGAATGCGGGATTGTCAGGGTTCTGCTCCTTGTTGCCCGCTTCGCAGCCTGCGCCGTCGCATTCATCCATGAAGCCGTAGGCGGAGTTGTAAGTACGATCGGCCTGCACGCGCGGATTGATGTTGTCCCACGTGGCTTCGAGTGTTGCCAGCTCGCTTGCAAGCGTTGGATTCATTCCGCCGTTGTCTTCCTCCCAGTCGAGGATGGAAGGATGACTGCGGTCGCGGATAATCATGTCGCGATGGACTTCCTGCTTGAGTTGTAGGTCATCCGCTGTTGGGTTGGAGCTTGCATTCCAGTAGCCTTCGCCGTCTCCGCTGGGCTGGTCGATCATGATGCCGTAGGCGTCAGCTGCTTCGACCATTTCTTCGCTGCTGGTGGAGTGGCCGGGACGCCATACGTTGCCGCCCTGCGCGGCAATCTGCGCCATGTCGCGCCACCATTGCTCGTCGGGAACGGATGAACCGAGGGCTGGGTAGTCGTAGCGACTGGAGCCTCCCCAGAGATATGTTGCGTGACCGTTGAAGTAAGGGAAGTTTGCATCCCAGGTGATGGTGCGAATTCCTAATGTACTCTGCGTCGAATCGACTACGACACCGTTGACACTGAGGATGTGGTAGACGCGGTACAAATAGGGCTTGCCATAGATGGAATTGTTGGGATACCAGAGGGTTGGATTGGGAACGGTAATCTTCTGGTCGAAAAACGGGGTTGCGCCGGAGGGGAATGTGGTCGGCGTCATTGCGGGCACACTTTGCGTAATCGGCGGCGCGGTAACGACTACGTTTCCGCTGGCATCGACAATCTGCGTGGTTAAAGTTACCTGTTGCGTGGTTGCGGACTCGTTCACCACGTTTGTCTGCACATCGACAATGGCAGAGGCGGCGGTGGCAGTTCCTTCCGCAGCGGGGACTTCGGAGACTGTTCCGACATAAGTGCCCCATGTCTTCTGGTTCGAATAGACATTGAGCGGAATGTGCACCGGGTTGGTGACGTAGAGATAGACATTGCGGAATAGCCCGGCCATGGCTTGGCCGAAGCGAAAATCCTCTGCAAAGTTGGGCTCCTTAAACCATGAGGCTCCGCGCGAAACATCAATCGCGATTACGTTGTCTGTTGAGCCGTCGGCGTGAATGTATGGTGTGAGGTCTACTACGACAGGCACAAAGCCTACGACGTGGGTGGCCTGCGCGTTGTCTGCTACGGCGCTGATGCCGGGTAACAAGGTTCCATTGATATAGACCTGCACCGCGGTGTGCGCACCTTCGAGGTTCAGGAGAAACTTCTGGCCTGCGTATTTTGTGGCCACCTTGAAGTGGAGGCGATACCAGTTCTCCTGCCCGGTGAGCGAGCCCTGGCCGCCGCCGGAATCCTGATTGATAAAGGTGCGCGAAATATTCGCGTCGTATGGAAGCCCTACTTCTGTCCACGTCGCGGCGGCATCGCTGCTTTCTTCAAAGCCCGGTGTGGAGTAGGAAACTGAGTTATGTGTGTTCTGGAACCACCAATGGCTTTGCGGCTCATTGGAGGTTGACGTTGCATCTGCAACGTACTGCGGCACGCCTGCGGCAAGATTGATGGCAAGCCGCTGCGAAATTGGAAGTGAGGGCTCCGACTGCTGCGCGGCGACTGTAGTTGGAAAGGCTGTCCCGCTTACAAATAGATAGAACGCAAAAAAACACCAGAGTAGACTAACTTCACTCAAGTTCTTACGCATATATTCCCGTCTCAGGCTATGCCTATAAATAGATTTGGCCGCTTGAAAAGATAAGGATCGATGTAGCTTTTGACATGAGTTTAAGGGAAGCGCATATGTCTCTACTTGTAATTCAAATGTAAAAAGACGCGGAAAGCATGAAGATTCCCGATATAGGACACTTCTGCGTGGGACTACTTTTACAAAGATGTTCCGCGTCATGATGTCCTTTCAAAGACCGGGAAAACAGCAGCAAACTGACTGCCAGATATGCACATTCCTATGACAATGCGGTGACACCTTCGCCGAGCGAAGAGGGGTAGCCTGCCTCAGGATTTCAAACCGAGCCTCCCCGCCTGCGGTTTGATTTGCCTTTGCCGGCGCGCGCCGGCTTATGAGGCATTGCCATGTGAGCGGGGCCTTGAAAGCAGCAGGAGTCTTGTACATGAAAAAGCTACTGTGTTTTACCGCCACGGCGGCGCTTGCGCTGGGCGCGGGCGCCACGGTTTCTGGACAGCACTACAAGCAGACGAATCTCGTTGCCAGCACGGCCGGAGTTGCTCCGGTGACCGATGCGAGCCTTGTTAATCCCTGGGGGCTTTCGCGCGGGTCCGGCACTCCGTGGTGGGTGTCGGACAACCTGACCGGGCTTAGCACTCTCTACAATGGCCCGGGGGCAAAGCAGGGGCTGGTAGTCACTATTCCGCCCGCCAACCCTAAGACGCCAACTGGAAGCCCAACGGGAACTATCTTCAATGGAAGCACTACAAACTTTCTCCTGGCGGCGGGCGCTCCGGCGACTTTTTTGTTTTCAACTATCGATGGAACGATTGCAGGTTGGAATGCAAGCGTTGGTGTGGCACAGGGAGCGAACCCTCCTTCCACCCACGCTATGACTGTATTCAAGGCGAAAGATGGCTCAAGTTATACAGGACTGACCAGCGCGTTTATTCATGGCAAGGCATTTTTGTATGCAGCGAACTTTACCAAGGGGCGTGTTGATGTTTTTGATAGCTCGTTTCACCCGGTAAAGCTAAACAGCAATAACTATGACAAAGATGGCTTTGACGATTTTGGTTTCGATGAAGAGCGCCATCGCGGATTCAATGAACCGTTCCAGGATGAGCGTTTGCCGCGTAACTTCGTTCCATTCAACGTGCAGGCCATTGGAAACGACATTGTTGTGACGTATGCGCTGCATTTTCCGGGGTCTCAGTTTGAGACAGATGGGCCGGGGTTTGGCTACGTGGATGTTTACAGCTCTAGCGGCCAACTGCTGCAGCGGCTTGAGCATGGAGCGTGGCTGAATGCTCCGTGGGGTGTTGCGCTGGCACCGAGCGACTTTGGACGGTATAGCCACGATTTGCTGATTGCACAGTTTGCAGGCGGCGGCTCGACAGAGTCGAGTGGGTTTATCGCTGCCTACGACCTGACAACAGGGAAATTTGATGGTCTGTTGCAGGATGCGAACGGAAATCCCCTTGCCATTAACGGCATCTGGGCAATTAGTCCTGGAAATGTCAGCCCTGGCAATAACGATGCAGCCGCTGCACCGGCTGCGGAGCTTTACTTTACGGCCGGGCCAAACCACGGCGCTGGCGGACTATTTGGATATTTAACGGCAGTCTTAACAGATCTGGTGCAAGGAAACGACCAATAAGCATCTTCCACTTATTCCGCATCACCATGAAGGTTCGGGCACCCGCAAGATGTGAATGCAGGTGTCCGGACCCATCGCAACATTTTGCGTATAGCCTACCGTGCCACCGCAGATGGAAGGGGCTGCGTGGCATGATCGTGTTGTTGGCTGGGCTCCGGTTATTTCGCAACTACTGAAGGCCCTGCAACAGAACAAGGCTGTTACAGTTCCTCCATCAGACATAGTCGAAACAGGTAAGTTTTTGTAACCGGATGCGCTATGGTGGAAGTAGTCAGGATGATTCTTCATGTCTAAACCAACGCGCACTGCAACGGCGATTCTCACGGACATCCACTTCTGGATTCCAGCGGTAGTTCTTGTTATTGGCCTGGGCATTCTCTTCTGGCTAAGGTAACTTCGCCACAGCGCTTTACGAAAAGCGTGTGCGCTTATGGAGCAGGTAGCCGCAGACAACCAGGCTGACGGCGAGAATGACTGCGAGGATTACGGCCCAGCCGCGATCAAACTGGATCTGCGGTGCTGCCGCAATGGATGCCAGCTTCACGAAGACTCCTGTAGCAGCCAAGAGAATGAGGTAGTCCCACCAGCTTTTCTTAGAGCCACCGTCAAGCTCATCCCCGGCCTGCGCCTTCAGGACTTCCCGATAGTCCAGACCGTAGCGGTCGCACTCGCGCTCAAGCACCATGTTGCGTGAGGTGTGCTCTGCGTCCGAGGCTTTGGCGGAGCTGATGAGAAGCGCTCCGAGAATCATGATGGCAGAGCCGCAAAGGACCATGATTTTGTGCGTGGTGTCGCTGCCGGCAAGTTCTCCGAAGACCAGAGCACCCCAGGCAAGGCCCCAAAGCTGGTTGGTATTGGAGAGAGGAATGCCGCGACCGATGCCGAGGTACTTGGCGGCAAATTGCTGGAACATGTCTCCGACAACCCAGACGAATCCGCCCAGGAAAAGCCAGAAGATGTAGGGACGGGCATTCGTGAGATGGAAGGCAGAGGAATGGCTTCCGCCATCAAAGAACCAGACCAGCGCAAACATGGTCAGCAACTCGCCGACAGTGAAGACGGTGACAAAGGAGAGCGGGTTCATACCGCTCAGGTATGCCTTGCGATAGGGAACGTACATGGTGCCCCACAGCAGGCTTGCCCCCAATGCAGCAAGAATTCCGCCAATGGCGTTGTGGTGTACGAGGCTTCCGCCTGAGTGCAGGGTGCTGAAGCCTAGCAGCGTTGCTGCGGCCACGATTAAAACTGAGCCAGCCACCACTTTGGTAATCGTCGAGCGGTCAGCACCGTCGAGTTCACGGAAGAGCACGCGCCCCCAGAGCAGGCCAATGAGTGAGTTGGCGTTCCAGAGCGGAAAGGCAATGGCGAGGCCGATGTCGCGGATGGCGAAAACAGTAAGTGTATTCGCTACGGCCCAGAGCGCTCCGGCAAGGACCGCCCAGACGAGCAGATGCTTTTTGCCGCGAATGTCGGCAAAGACGTAACGGGTTCCTTTAATCAGAGTTGGAAAGGTCCAGCGGGCGGTAAAAACGCCGAGCACCATGCAGAAGGAGACAGCGAATGGCGAAAAACCGGCTGTAACGAGCTTGGTTGGGGCCTCTGCACCGCCGAGCCAGATGCCAGCGGTGACGCCGCAGAGCACCCCGAGCGTGTGGAGCGAGCCGATGGGTGCGGAATGCTGTCCGGTTGACGAGGCCTTCTGTGATTCCGTGCTCAGGGGCGAACTCCATTCCTATTTAGCGCTAGAAAGCACGGTACGATGCAGGTTTAACGTATGTCAACGATACGGGCTCGATTCGCTCCTTGCAAGGATTGACGGGAATGGCTAGAGTGGACGTGTCTTATTTAGTGCAAGATAAAGAGCGTTCTGGAGGGTGGGCATGAGCGAAGTTGCAGAGATGAAGCCCGGAGCGAATGGTCCGCTTTCGGCTGAGATGGGTGAGTGGGACGAGTTTCTTGAGGGCCGCTACAAGGAAGGTAAGTCGCAGGAAGAGTTTCGGCAATACGACGCAGAAGTAAATCCCGGCGTTGCCGAGTTCTATCGACTGAACCACACACACCAGACGTATGAGTACGTTTTGGGTAAGGAAGCCGAGTATTACGGCCTGACGCGTGGCAAAAAGAGCATATGGGAAGCCGCCGAATATCTCAACACGCTCGTGGATGACAGCGACCCGGATACGGACCTCTCGCAGTTGGAACACCTTTTGCAGACCTCTGAAGCGATCCGCAAAGATGGTCATCCGCGCTGGATGGTAGCGACGGGGTTTGTGCATGACCTTGGCAAGTGCCTGTGCCTTTATGGAGAGCCGCAGTGGGGTGTAGTGGGCGACACCTTCCCGACTGGGTGTGCGTATTCAGAGGCTGTTGTGTTTCCGGAATATTTCGCGGCAAATCCCGATTACAACCAGCCTGAGTTCCAGACAAAATATGGCATTTATGAACCGAACTGCGGACTGGACAAGGTCAAGATGTCGTTTGGGCATGATGGATACATCTACGAGGTGCTGAAGAACTATCTGCCTACGGAAGCGCTGTATATGCTGCGGTATCACTCGTTTTATGCGTGGCATCGTCATGGCGCTTACGACTATCTATGCAATGAGCAGGATCGCGCCATGCTGCCGTGGGTTTTGAAGTTCAACCCCTATGACCTGTATTCCAAGGGGCACACCAAGCCGGACCTGAAGGAACTCAAGCCTTACTATGACGACTTGTTCGCGGAGTTCTTTCCGGAAAAGCTTGCCTGGTAGTGAGACACAAATGAAAAGCCTTGCGGCATCGCGCCGTGAGTTTCTTTCTGGTGGAGCGCTGGTGGCTGGCGCGGCGCTCACACAGAAGGTTTTTCCGTTTTTGCACATGTCCGCCGAGCCGGGACTGCAGGAAAAGATGGCTGCGGACCCGCGGCGCCCGCAGTTTCATCTGTTGCCGGCGGCAAACTGGATGAACGACCCCAATGGCCCTATCTATTGGAAGGGCAAATACCACATGTTTTATCAGTACAACCCAAACGGGGCGTATTGGGGAGACATGCACTGGGGCCATGCAATCAGCCGCGACATGGTGCACTGGCAGCATCGCGGGGTTGCGCTTGCTCCCACGCCGGGAGGGCCGGACGCTACGGGATGTTTTTCTGGAACGGCGGTTGTGGATGGGGATCGTGTTGCGCTTCTTTATACAGGCGTGGTTTCTGCTCTTGAGAGTGACGCTACGATTCGCGATGGAGAGCACAGCCTTCGAGAGTCGCAATGCCTTGCCGTTTCCTCGGATGAAAATTTAGATACGTGGAAGAAAGAGGCAAAGGCTGTGATTGCTTTTCCTCCAGCTGGAATGGATGTGAGCGGTTTTCGTGACCCGGCTCCGTGGCGGCATGGCGACTGGTGGTACATGGCTGTCGGCTCGGGGATTCGCGGGAAGAATGGCGTGGTGCTGCTTTACCGTTCACGGGATTTGCGCCAATGGGAGTATCTGCACTTGCTGGCTGAGGGAGCGGCAAATGGCAACCCTGCCTTTGCGGGAGATATGTGGGAGTGCCCTGACTTTTTTCCGCTTGGAAACAAGCATGTGTTGATTCATTCTTTTGCGGAGAAGGCCTATTGGTTCGCAGGAGATTTTGACTACGAGCATCTTGTTTTTCATCCAGAACAGAGCGGCGTGCTGGACTATGGTTCGTTCTATGCGCCCAAGTCGCAACTGGATGCACATGAGAACCGCATTTTGTGGGGCTGGATTCCTGAAACGCGTCCGCTTGAGGAGCACAAGGCGTCAGGCTGGGCTGGTGTGATGTCTTTGCCTCGCGTTCTGACTCTGGATGAGCATTCGCGGCTCAGCATACGGACGATTCCCGCAATGGAGAGGCTGCGGCAGAGTGCCGAGACGTTACGAGTCTCGAGTGATGAAAAGTTGAACCAACAGAAGATTGCGGAAATACGCATCAGGAATTGCTGTGGCGAACTGCTGTGCAGGGTGAAGACTGCAGCGGGTGTGTTTCGGTTATCCCTCACTGGAGATGGTGAGGAGAGCGCTGCTCCGTGGCTGAGCGTGTACTACGATCCCGCACAAGCGAATGAATTGAAACTGGATGACAAAGCCGTACCGCTTGATTCCACTGGTGCCCATGAATTTGAGCTGCGGTTCTTCATCGATGGCTCGGTAATCGAGGTTTTTGTGAATAGCCAGGCGGCATTTACAAAGCGGTTTTATTATTCCGGGCCATCTGCGCCAGCGATTCGCGTATCGATCCCTGAAAGTGCAGTGACTCTTTCCAGTCTGACGGTATGGCAGCTATCTCCTATCTCTTCCAATCGGCTGACAAGCTGACTTTCTCGAAGAAAATCAGTAGCTGATATCGAACACGTTGATAGAGTATGGCTCGAAGCGATGCTCAAAGTGTGTGCCGCTGATCGGAACAGACTTCGAGACCGGGATGATGGCGTCCGGATGCGTAATGCTGTTGGTTGCGTTGGGCGTTTTGCCGCTGAGCGTGGTGAGCGTGGCCTCATGCTTGATGCTGGAAACACCTTCAAGCGCAATGGCAATGTTCTGCACGTCCGATGTGGCGTTGACCAGCTTCACGTATAGCTTGTGCTGCTTGTCATCGCGAGTGACAGAGGTAAAGATGCGCGGGCCAACATTGGTAAGGGCTGCAGAAACTACTTCCGTGCCGAGATGGCCGCCGAACATTACCTGTGCCCAGTAACTAGGCGAGCCGTAGCTGGTGAGAGCGTCATAGCCGATGAGGTCTGAGTCCCACTGCATGCCGCCGGGGTTTACGTTGACAAAGAGCGGCGCGTAGCTGGCCATGATGATGAGGTCGCTGTTGCGCTCCATGCCGGTCATCCATGCCGCGTCTCCGAGGGCTGATTGGAGGTTCGGTGTAGGCGTGCCTTCTCGCGTGGCCCATTCGCCAACGAAGATTTTGGGGCCGTTGCGGTCTACTTTGTCGTAGTGGATGGAATCGGTGAAGGAAGTATCCGCCGTCATGTAGAAGTGCTCATCCAGAACGTCGGGCTTCATGTTCTTGATGGGTGCGGTAGCGATGAGTTGCAGGTCAGGATATTTTACCTTGATTGCCTTGTAGTACTGTGTATACCGGCCTTCGTAGGAGTTGGAGCGGTCAAACCAGTCTTCATTGCCGATTTCGACGTAATGAAGCGGGAAGGGCGCGGGGTGGCCATTCTTCGCGCGCTCTGCGCCCCACTTTGTATTGGCATCTCCAGTGACGTACTCGATCTCTTCGAGAGCATCCTGAATGTAAGGCTCAAGCGCCGGGCCGGGTTCTACGTGCTCCTGCGCCATGGAGTAGCCTGCGTAGACGGCAAGCACGGGCTCAATCTTGAGGTCTTCACACCATTCGAGATATTCGAGTAGTCCCAGGCCGTCTGACGAGCGATAGCGCCAGGGGCTGGGATGCGTGGGACGGTCTACCCAAGGGCCAATAGTGTTCTTCCAGATGTAACGCTCGGGGATGTGGTCGCCTTCAAGATAGTTGCCGCCGGGGAGACGCAGGAAGTTCGGACGCATGGCTGCGAGCTTTTCCATCAGGTCCATGCGATTGCCGTGCACGCGATTGTGATATGTGGGCGGGAAGAGCGAAACGAGCGTGAACCAGACGGTCGCCGGTTTTGGAATCAACAGTAGAAGGTGGTTGTTGGAAGAGATGGGAACAGCACCGGTCCTGAGCGTGAAGGTGTACTGTTTCCAATCGCCGCTGACGCCGGTAACGGTGGCTTTGCCTGCAACTACGCCGGTGTGGTCGTTCTCAAGCGAGACAGTGATGGGGATATCAGGCGTATCGCTCTTGGCGTAAAACGACCCGGTATAAGTGGTGTTGGGACGGACGGCAATGCCCCAGTAGCCATCATTCTGCACGCCTGCCGGTGCGGATTCTGTGGCTGCCTTAACGGCAACTTTAAGGCTGCGCGGAATTGCTTTGCTTGGACCAGTGCTCTCATCGGCGCTGATGGAGACTGCCGAATTGCCGCGTGCAACCATGGTCCAGTGAATGAGATTGTCCCAGCTGGTGCTGAGCGTGCGGTCACGGACCAACTCGGCATAGAGGCCGCCGTCATAGGAGAAGTTAATCTCCTCGGTCATCATGCCGTAAAGACGCGGGCTGACTGCATGTATCGGGTGGTCTATATGTACGGTAAGCGTGGGCGATTGCGCTGCAAGGGCTAGCGGAGCAATCGTGAACGGGACAAGAGCAATTGAGGCAAGGCGATTCAGGATACGAACGTGCATGGCTAACCGTCCTGTTGTATTGCGCGATCAAGATTTGGCAATCACACTGCTTGCGATTTTGCGCAGCTCGGGAAGTATATCGCCGAGCGCGGCTGGGGAAGCATTGCTGCTTCCGAGCGCAAAGTACGTCTTGCGATAAAGTGCGTAGAGCTTTTCGTATGTTGCTACAGCATCAGGCTCAGGAGCGAAGACATTGTGCTTGAGGCAAAGCGCATTCTGCGCGGCCTCTACGGTTGGAAATGCTCCAGCGGCAAGCATGGCAAAGATACCGGAACCAAGGCTGGTTGGCACTCCCGCAGGTACCAGCACAGGTTTGTTGAGCACATTGGCATAAACCTGGTTGAGTACAGCGTTATTTTGCGGAATGCCGCCGGCGTTGATGACGCGATCGACGCGGACTCCGTGCTCGGCAAGGCGCTCCAAAATAATACGTGTGTGAAAGGCCGTGCCTTCGATGGCGGCGAAGAGCTCGTCTTGCGCAGTGTGAATGAGATTCCAGCCGAAGGTTACCCCGCCAAGTTCGGGATTTACGAGAACTGTGCGGTCACCATTGTCCCAGCTCAGGCGCAGCAGGCCGGTCTGTCCCGCTTTGTAGTTTTCAAGGCCCTTGGAAAGTTCGGTAACTTTGGTTCCGGCACGGCGTGCAATGGATTCAAAGATGTCGCCTGTTGCGGATAGGCCCGCTTCAATGCCGGTGTAGGAAGGATGCACGCTGCCCGGAACAATTCCGCAAACACCGGGGATGAGCGGCGCGTGTTTTGCCATAGCGATGATGCAGGTGGAAGTGCCGACAACGTTAACAACGTCGCCTTCTTTGCAGCCAGCGCCTAGCGCGTCCCAATGCGCGTCGAATGCGCCAACAGGAACAGGAACTCCGGCGCGAAGGCCAAGCTGTTCCGCCCAGTAAGGTGAGAGCTGTCCTGCAATATTGTTTGAGGCTTCGTAATTACCGCCCAGCTTTTCGCGCACGCCGTCAAAAAGCGGATCGACCTTTGAGAGAAAAGATTGCGCGGGCAGGCCATCCCACTTGGGATTCCACATCCACTTGTGGCCCATAGCGCAGACACTGCGTTTTGCCTTCTGTGGATCAGTCACGCCGCAAAGCGTGGCTGCCACCATATCGCAATGTTCAAAAGCAGAGGCAAACTGTGCGTGCTTGTCGGGATTGTGACGCAGCCAGTGCAGCAGCTTGGCAAAGCCCCACTCATGCGAGTAAACACCGCCGCACCACTCAATGGCTTCCAGCTTTTCCTTGTGCGCAAGTGTTGTGATTTCCTGTGCTTCTTTATGGGCGCGGTGGTCGCACCACAAGTAGTACTCGCTGAGCGGCTTCATCTGCGCATCGACTGGCACAATGCTTGAGCCCGTGGTATCCAGCGCAATAGCTTCGATGCGACTGCCGTCGATGCCTGCCGTAGCAATGGCCTTGCGGGAAGCAGCGGCAAGTGCGCGCATCTGGTCGTCGTGCGCCTGTGTAGCAAAATCCGGGTCTTCGCGTTTGCGATGCAGAGGGTATTCCTCAACTGCAGTGCCCAAGCGTCCGCGTTCGCTGTCGAGAATCGAAACGCGCACGCTCAGCGTACCGAAATCAACGCCCGCAACAATGGCCATTCGTGCTCCCTTTATTGTCCGTATGTGGCGTTGGCGCCATGTTTGCGGTGGTAGTGGCGATCGAGAAGCGTTTGCGAAACTCCGAGCGCATCTGGATTGATGGAGTGCGTGTGGAGTGCCATGCGAGCTACGGCTTCGAGCACAACAGCATTGTGGGCAGCCTTGGCCGGCGTTTCTCCCCACGCAAACGGTGCGTGGCCTGCAACCAGGACTGCTGGAATTGCAAGCGGATCAATCCCTTCAAAGCGACGGATAATGGCAAGGCCGGTATTCAACACATAATCGCCGTTGACCTCTTCGTCAGTCAGTGGATCCGTGCAAAGCACCGGGCCGTGGAAGTAATCGGCATGTGTAGTACCCAATGCTGGAATGGCGCAGCCTGCCTGCGCCCAGGACGTGGCATAGGTGGAGTGCGTGTGCACAATGCCGCCAATTTCTGAAAACTGCTTGTAAAGCTCAGTGTGCGTCATTAGATCTGAGGACGGTTTCAGCTTGCCATCCACAATCTTGCCATCAAGGTCCGTAATGACAATGTCTGCGGGTGTCATCTTGTCGTAGGACACGCCGCTGGGCTTGATGGCGACAAGTCCTTGTTCGCGGTCAATGCCGCTGGCGTTGCCGAAGGTGTAAAGAACAAGACCTGCCCTGACAATTTCAAGATTCGCTTCAAGAACGCTGGTTCTAAGTTGTTCCAGCAGCATGCAACCTCCGGGCACATACCTGATGCGCCAGTGCGGCAAAAAGCAGCTCTGACAAAGAGGGGAGAATGGCAAATGGATAAATGTTTGCCGGACAGGATGACACTAGATTCTTTAGCTATTCGCTGTCAAGGCACTAGCCCACAGGGTTTCTCCGAGGCTGGTACTGGATTTGCGGCGCTCGTCAGGCGTAGGGGAAACACTGCAGACTAGAACGCGAACCGCGCGCCTAATTCCACACGCCGTGCGGCCTCTGCGGCAATGCCCTGCCCGAGGCTTGGCGAAGAAACGACTGTGCTGACAGCCGTTACGTTGGTGTGGTTCAACACATTGACCGCGCGTGCATTCAATGTGAGTGTGCGGGGACGGTCCTTATTGGAGCTAAGCTCAAAAGCCCGGCTGACATTGGAGTACATGTGAATGATGGTCGGCATTGTTCCCAGATTTCGCGGCACATCGCCGTTCACGGCATTGGTGGTCATCAGGCCGAACGGCGTTGTGTACACCCCGTCGCCCGTTGCCGAGGCATAGGAAGGCCGGTCATTGAAGGTGCCGTCGCCGTTGGCGTCGGTTCCCGTGGTGATGTTGTAGGGCATGCCGTAGTGCCAGTAGGTATCGTCGCTGACTTCAATTTTGTACGGGAGCTTGAAGAAAACTTCTGCCAGTGCGCCGCTGGATTGCCAGTCTACCCGGTCCTGTTCACCTTTGTTGGTGTAGGTGGATTGCGGCGTGTCGCCGTCGGTGCGGAAGTTCTGGTCCCACCATCCAATGCTGAGCGTCCATCGCTTGTAGCCTTTCTGTTCAATGCCTGCCCAGAAGACACCGCCGCGATTGTGCGCGGAGTTTTGATATTCAAAGAGATTGAGATTTGCCGGGCCGGGCCGCGGAGCCAGTAATGCAGCCGTGGGGTCAGGTGGCGTGCCGGTGCTGCTTGGCACCATGGGCGCGTTGATGTTGATTGCTCGTGGGTCTCCCCAGGCAGAGTAGTAGGAATACCAAACCGAGGGATGCCAGTGGTGCGGCAGGTCACGCTCGATGCCGGCGGAAAGCTCCGTGACTGGGATTTGTTCAAAGCGTGGATGGAACTGCCATTGCGTACCTACGCGTATGGAGCCAGCAATCGGTTCAAGCGGATGCGCGTAATCCGGTGAGTAGACCATTGCCTCCTGCTGCCGCGTGCCGTTAAGGCGATAGGCTTGCGCGGAATAACTTGAATTTACGGCAATGTTGTAGATGCCGCTGCGAAGATGAATCGTCCACGGAGAGGTTTTGCCGAATGCCCAGGCGAGGCCGAGGCGCGGGCCAAAGTTTGCGAAGGTTCCTGGTGTTGTCTGCATGGTGTAGCGCAGGCCGCCGGTGATGGTGAGTTGCGGGAGAATTTTGAATGTGTCTTCCCCGTATAGCCCAAGTTGCCATTGCGTGTATGGAACCAGTGGCGTGCCGGTGTTGATCTGGTATGTTGTCGGCGTACCGCCGGGAAGGCTCAGCAATGCGCGGCGGTATTGCTCGATTGGGGTAATGGTTGCTGTTGCGCTGGTGGAGTTGTTGTTTGCATCGAGCACTGGGGCGCTGCCACCGCCGAATACGTAGGCTCCGTTGAAGGTGTCGGGGTCGTAGTTGTGCACGAAGATGCCTAGTGACTGCGCGCCGAACTTGATTGTGTGTTTGCCGCGTGTCAGCATCAGGTCGTCGTCGATTTCGAGATCGCGTTCGCGATTGTTGAGGCTCTGGCTTGTCGCTCCGCCGCCATTGAAGTAGCCTGCGACCTGCAGTGCCGGATTGGTTGAGTTGGGCGATTGCTCGGTGCGCTTCCATGTATAGCCAATGTGCGTTGCGTGGAGGGCGTTTGGGCTGAGGGTCCATGTGTTGCTGAAGCGCAGATCATACTCCGCAACGTAATTGGAATAACCGGCTTCGAGCAGCGTGAGCCCGCCGACGCCTTGATTTCCGAGGCTATTGACGTTTGCTGCATACGAAAGTGTGGCGATGTCTTTTTCTACAGGCTGCCAGTCGGCGCGTCCTGAGGCAATCCAGAGTGTTTGCGGTGCGGAGACGGTTTCGTGCTGGGCAACTTGCTGTTGATTTGCGTCGAGCGCGATGGCGTTGACGATGTTGAACTCGTTAATGTCGCGTTTTTCGAGAGCGAGTGAGAAGCCAGCTTTTTTTGCAACGATTGGTCCGCCGAACTCAAAGCCGTAGCGGCGCTTGCCTGCGGGAGTTGCTGTTATGGAGTACGGGTCGGTGGCGTTAAAACTGGAATCGCTGTCGCTGTAGAAGATTGCGCCGTGATAGTTGTCCGCGCCGGGCTTGGTGGTGATTTCGATGCGTCCACCAGACATGCCGGGGCGTTCGTATTCGGGGGAAACGGGATCAGGATTGACGCGAATGGATGCGATAGAGCTTTTCGGCGGCATGGAGCTTCCGTTCTGGAAGCCGTCTACCACGATGGTGGCGGCGCCAGTTCCTCCGCCCGCGGAAGATGCCAGCAATTGGAGCTGTTGGGCGAGGTCATCCGGGTCGTCTGGGAGCCTTTGCACATCGCTGGCTGTGAGCGTGGTTGTGCCTGCACCGCGCTCGGTGTCCAATGTGTCTGTTTCGGCGTTTACCTGCACGCTTGCTTCCGCGTTGGCGATGACAAGCTGCACGTTGAGCGGTACGGTTTCTCCTGCTGCTCCGCGCGCGGTTGCTGTGCCGCTTGCAAAGCCGCTTGCCTGCACGGTGAGCGATACGCCGCCTGCCGGAACGCACGCGAGGAGATAGTGGCCTGCGGCATCGGAGCTTGCGGTTTGGCCATCCATGGCGCGTATCTGCGCGGCGGGAATTGCCGCGCCGGTTGGATCGGTAACGAGGCCTTCTACGCGCAGGCCGTTGGCGCATGGCTGCTGGCTGTATCCACTCATGGCGCATAAGCTCAGCAATGCGGTGACAGAAAAGACCAGTCTGCGCTTCATTGGCGTGTGCTCCTTTCTACACGTCAATTTCGCTGAGCGGCTGTGCACGTTCCAGCTACTTGCAGTGGAAGCGCGGATTCATGCAGGGAAGGTGTCGGCGGCAGCTATGCGCGGTTGGCGGCGAGGAGGTTTTGCCAGCCGGTTTTGCTCATCTTGAGGCGCTGGCCGTTGGTGAGATAGACCCAGCCTTCATTGCGGCCTTCACGCAGGATTTCGCGGACGTGCGCAATGTTGACGATTGCGGAGCGATGGACGCGGACGAACTTTCTCGGGTCTAGCGTTTCGGCTAACTGCTTGATGGTTTCGCGCAGCATGAGGCTACGACCGCCTACGTGCAGGCAGGCGTAGTAGTCCGCGGCTTCAATCCACTCGATTTCATCGACGGGCACGAAGGCGTCGCGTGTGCCGTTGGGAACGACGAGGCGCGCGGGGTAGGCGCTTTGCGGCTTGAGTGCGAGCAGTGCGGACTTTAACTGCTCCTGCGTTTGGAAGGCGGATTGATGCGCGACTCTCTCGCGGATTCTGCGCAGGGTGGATTGCAGACGTTCGGGCTCGACTGGCTTGGTTAAGTAGTCGAGCGCGCGGACTTCAAAGGCTTGCACGGCATAGTGATTATGCGCGGTTACGAAGACGGTGATGGGGATTTGCTTTGCGTCGAGTTGTTCGAGGATTTCAAAGCCGTCGCCGCCGGGCATCTGGATATCGAGAAAGAGCACGTCGAAATTGTGTTCGCGGAGTGCGGCGATGACTTCTTTACCGTTGCGGCACTCGCCTTCTATGGCTAAATCTTCTTCATCGGAGAGGAGGAACCGCAGGCGCTCACGTGCGAGGGGTTCGTCGTCGGCTATGAGGACTTTCAGCATGCTTTATCCGCGTTCGTAGGGGATGGCGATGGCAACCTGGAAGCCTCCGGCGTCCACGGGAAATGCTTTCATGTCGAAGGCGTCGCGATAGAAGTGCGCCAGGCGTTCCCGCGTGTTTTTGAGGCCGATGCCGTTGCCGGGCTTTACGGGAGCAGGGCGGCCATTGCCGCTGTTTCGCACTTCGAGCAGCAGTTTGCCGTTGTGGCGGCGTGCGGTTGCTTCAATGATTCCGTCGGTCTCGTAGCGCGCAATGCCGTGACGGATGGCGTTTTCTACAATGGGCTGCAGAAGGAAGCATGGAACGAGGCTGTCGAGCGCGCCAGGCTCTACTTTGATTTCGATGCGAAGGCGGTCTGCGAAACGGACCTGCTCGATGGCGAGGTAGTTTTCTACGATTTCGAGCTCCTGCCAGAGAGGAACTTTTACCGGCGTGGTGCGCTTGAGGGTGCTTTTCAGGATGGCGTTGAGGTGGGCGAGCATTTCTACGGCTTCCTGCTGACGGCCCAGCTCGACGAGCGTGGTGATGGCGTTGAGGGTGTTAAAGAGGAAGTGCGGCTCAAGCTGCATTTGCAGGGCGCGAAGTTGTGCAGCGGAGAGTTGCTGCTCCAGCTCAACGGCGCGCAGCTTTTCGCGCTGGGCGCGGATCTGGTATTGCACAACACCGACGAGACCGAAGACGAAGCCGTAGATGAGGATTTCAATGCCGAAGCGGTTGATGTTGAGCAGGGCGTGAAAGGCCGACGATTTGGTTGACTTGGGCAGGTCGGCATACCAGCCCAGGCCGGTAAAGCCGAGGCTCCAGAGGGCAATCAGGTGAACGTAGCCAAGTGCTGCAGCAGCGCTGGTGTGCAGCAGGATGGAGTGCAGCGAGAAGTCTGAGAGGAAGGGCTTGTGCTTGCCCGCTTTCCAGAGCACGGAGGCGACTACGCCCCACCATCCCCAGAGCACGCAGCTATAGAGAAGCGAGGGGAAATGTAAGATGGAGCCGCATTCGCCGGCGGTGATGAGAGCGAGCGTGGCGGCGGCGGTCCAGATGAAGGCGTAGACAGGCCATTGCACGCCGAGCTGGGCGCTGGCGTCTTGCGTGGCTTCCGCGGCGGGTACGGGGCGCGGCGGCGCGGCGTAAGGGAGCGGGAATGCGGATTGCGATGCGTTCATGGTGTCTCCGTTTCCGGGCGGATTGCGGATGGCCCGCGTGGAGGACGATGCCTGCCGGGCGCTCGACTCCAATTCTAGTCAGGATGCGGTTTTAGACTCGTTTTCGCGAAGAAGTTTGCAGCGAAGGGTGCGGTTTTCGCAGGGAGCGAGAGAAGTACCTATAATTGGAAGGGATGGCTGTGAGAGTTCTCACGGCATTCCCTGGAACATGTTCTTCGCAGTCCATCGGTGGCAGCGAGTCCGTACAGCATTCAGCACAAAAAGGAAATAAGACCTTGCCTTTGAATTGCGGCATCGTTGGGCTGCCCAACGTTGGAAAAAGCACCATCTTCAATGCGCTGACCTCGGCAAAGGCCCAGGCGGCGAATTATCCGTTTTGCACTATCGATCCGAACGTGGGCGTTGTGACGGTTCCCGATCCACGGCTGGACAAGATTACCGAATTTGTGAAGCCGAACCGCACCGTGCCAACCACGATGGAGTTTGTGGATATTGCCGGGCTGGTGGCTGGCGCGAGCAAGGGCGAAGGGCTGGGCAACCAGTTTCTCGGGCACATTCGCTCGACGGATGCGGTGGCGCACGTGGTGCGCTGCTTTGATGATGACAACGTGATCCACGTGGCGGGCAAAGTTAGCCCGCTGGATGATATCGACGTTATCAATACGGAGCTGATGCTGGCGGACCTTGATTCTGTCGAAAAGCGGCTGGCGCGGACGGAGAAGGCTGCCAAGAATACCTCGGATTCCCGGATTAAGGCGGAGCTTGCTGCCTTGATCAAGCTGAAAGAGGCGCTGGGCGAGGGCAAGCCTGCTCGTGTGGTGGAGCTGACGGAAGAAGAGCAGGATGCGGCGCGTGAGCTGTTCCTGATTACGGCCAAGCCAATGCTGTATGTGGCAAACGTGGATGAAGCGGGGCTGGCTGACGGCAATGAGTGGACGG
Organism: Occallatibacter sp. FHG110214_02; assembly: GCF_059115385.1. NCBI lineage: Bacteria > Pseudomonadati > Acidobacteriota > Terriglobia > Terriglobales > Acidobacteriaceae > Occallatibacter > Occallatibacter sp. FHG110214_02. The sequence goes on from NZ_JBZYWK010000015.1 coordinate 94,785, forward strand.
CTCTGGTGGAGAAGCGCGCGGCGGAAGAGGGTTCGCAGGTAGTGCGCATCTGCGGCGCGATGGAGGCCGAGATTGCGCAACTTGAACCGGAGGAGCGGCTGGAGTTTCTGAAGGAGATGGGACTGCAGGAGCCGGGGCTTAATCGGCTGATTCGCTCGGCTTACATGCTGCTGGACTTGATTACGTACTTTACGGCCGGTGTGCAGGAGGTTCGCGCGTGGACGATTCGGCGCGGGACGAAGGCTCCGGGCGCGGCGGGCGTGATTCACTCGGATTTTGAGCGTGGGTTTATTCGGGCGGAGACGTATGCCTATGACGACCTAGTGAAGTATGGCAGCGAGCAGGCAGTGAAGGAGAAAGGCCTGTACCGGCAGGAAGGCAAGGAGTACGTCGTTAAGGACGGCGACATTTTGTTCTTCAAGTTCAACGTCTAGGTGCTGCGCGCGCGGCGGGCTGCGGCCTTTGGCCGCCTGTCTTGTGGGATTTGAGAGCCTCGGCTATGCCGGGGCTCTTGTTTTGGTTAACACGTTTATTTTGTTTTATATATGGGGCGGTTTGGGTGTTTATTGATTCGTTAACAGGTTTGGGGAAAGTGGTTACTTTCTCGAAAAAATAAAATTTCTTTCCTTTTTTTCTGAGGTTTGAGGTGGGTTCACAGTTTCACAGTCCCGGTATCAAGAGGGGGGCCTCCTGCCTGATGCGCAGAGATTCAAAAACATGTCTCAGGGGCTAAAGCCTCAGTGCTTTCTTTTGGCCTTGATTGCCGGGGATAAATCCCCGGCCTGCTTTTTGTT